>DATIEF010000001.1:0-2730 GCA_035455865.1 Gemmatimonadales bacterium
CATCCCGCCGCGCATCGCGCGCCCCGCCGCCGGTGGTGCCCCCGCCCGCGGCGCGGGTGGCCCGCCCGCGCGCGGACCCGCCGGTGCTGGACGCGGTCCCCGGCCGGTCTTCTCCAGCGCCGCCCCCGGCGCGCCGGGCACCGCCGATCGGAAGCCCGGCCCTACCGGCCGCGATGGCAAGAAGAGCGATCCGTACTCCGATGAGCGCGGCCGCCGCAAGAAGGGGAAGCGCGGCGCCGTGGACCAGGACGCGGTGCAGGCCAACATCCTCAAGACGCTGCAGGGGATGAAGGGCCCCGTCCGCAAGGGCGGCCGCCGCGCCGACGGGCCCAGCTACCAGGAGCTCCAGGCCGGCATCGCCGCGGAAGAGGCGGCGCGCGAGAAGACCCGGATCCGGGTCAACGAGTTCGTGTCGGTGAGCGAGCTCGCCGGCACCCTCAAGGTGCCCGCCACCCAGATCGTCCAGTTCGCGTTCAAGGAGCTGGGCCTGATGGTGACGGTCAACCAGCGGCTCGACTTCGACCAGATCGAGCTCATCGCCTCGGCGTTCGGCTTCGAGGCGGTCAAGGAATCGGAGTACGAGGCCGAGCAGGACGTGGTGCAGGAGGCCGACGCCGAGGGGACGCTCAAGCCGCGGCCGCCGGTGGTCACCATCATGGGCCACGTCGACCACGGCAAGACGAGCCTCCTCGACCACATCCGGAAGGCCAACGTCGTCGCCGGCGAGGCGGGCGGGATCACCCAGCACATCGGCGCCTACCACGTCGAGCTGCCGGGCGGGAAGGCCATCACCTTCCTCGACACCCCGGGCCACCAGGCGTTCACGGCCATGCGGGCCCGCGGCGCGCAGGTCACCGACATCGTGGTGCTCGTCATCGCTGCCGACGACCAGGTGATGCCGCAGACCATCGAGGCCATCAGCCACGCCAAGAATGCCGGCGTGCCGATGATCGTGGCCATCAACAAGATCGACCTCCCCGGCGCCAACGTGCAGAAGGTCAAGCAGGACCTCCTGCAGCACCAGGTGGTGCTCGAGGAGTTCGGCGGCAACGTCCTCTCCGCGCCGATCAGCGCCAAGAAGGGCACCGGGATCCCGGAACTGCTGGAGCAGATCCTCCTCCAGGCCGAGATCCTCGACCTCAAGGCCAATCCCGACGCCAAGATGCAAGGGGCGGTCATCGAGGCCACCCTCGACCCCGGCAAGGGCCCCCTCGCCACCATCCTGGTGCAGAAGGGCACGCTCAAGGCCGGCGCCGACTTCATCTGCGGCCGCTTCTCCGGCCGCGTCCGCGCGATGTACGACGAGCGCGGCAAGGCGGTCAAGTCGGCGGGCCCCTCGATCCCGGTGCAGATCCTGGGCTTCGAGGGCGTGCCCGACGCCGGCGACTCCTTCCAGGTGGTCGACGACGCCGTGCAGGCGCGCGAGATCGCCCAGAAGCGGCAGCGCCTCGAGCGCGAGGCCCACAGCCGCCGCACGGCGCGCTCGAGCTCGCTCGAGGACTTCAGCCGCCAGCTGGCCGAGGGCCGGGTGAGCGCGCTCAACATCATCATCAAGGCCGACCAGGGTGGCCCCGCCGAGGCCCTGGCCGACGCGCTGGCCCAGCTCTCGACGCCCGAGGTGCGGGTCGACGTGGTGCACCGCGGCGTCGGCGCCATCACCGAGAGCGATGTCCTCCTGGCCAAGACGTCGGGGGCCATCATCCTCGGCTTCCACGTGCGGCCGGACTCCAACGCCCGCGCCGCCGCCGAACGCGAGTCGGTCGACGTACGGACCTACCGCATCATCTATGAGGCGGTCGACGACGTCCGCAACGCGCTCGAGGGGCTCCTCAAGCCCGAGGAGAAGGAAGTGGTCCTCGGCGAGGCCGAGGTGCTGCAGCTCTTCAAGGTGAGCAAGGTCGGCACCATCGCCGGCTGCGTGGTGCGCAACGGGGTCATCCAGCGCACCGCCAAGGCGCGCGTGGTCCGCGACGGCACCACCGTCTACACCGGCACGCTGAGCTCGCTCAAGCGCTTCAAGGACGACGCCAAGGAGGTCAAGGAGGGGCTCGAGTGCGGCATCGGCATCGAGAACTTCAACGACCTCAAGGCCGGCGACCGCATCGAGTCGTTCCGGGTCGAGGAAGTGAAGCGGACCCTCGCCGCGTCGTCGGCGGGCGGGGAGAAGGCGTAGCGGTCACGGGTCGAGGGTCACGGGTCACGGGGCATCCTGATCCCACGACCCACGACCCGCGACTCGCGACCCGCGACCACTATGCCCAAGAGCCGCGCCACGACCCGCCGCCCCGAACAGGTTTCCGAGACCGTCCGCCAGGTCCTGGCCGAGGCGATCGCGCGGGGCGAGATCCGGGACCCGCGGGTCGGGTTCGTCACCGTCACCGGCGTGCGGGTCACCAACGACCTGAGCCACGCCCGCGTGCTGGTGAGCTGCCTCGGCGAGCCCGCCGACCGGGAGCGGTCCATCGAAGGGCTCAAGAGCGCGGCCAAGTACCTCCGCGCCCGGCTCGGCAAGGTCCTGGCCACCCGCGTGGTGCCCGAGCTCCACTTCGAGCTCGATGACGGCCTGGAGCGCGCGGCGCGGATCGACCAGCTGATCGCCCAGCTCCATCGGGAGCCGGAGGAGACCTGACCGGCGCGCTCCTCATCGACAAGCCGGCGGGGCCGACGTCGCACGACGTCATCGCCCGGGTGCGGCAGGCGTTGGGGGTACGGGCAGTGGGCCTCACGGGG
>DATIEF010000002.1:0-11941 GCA_035455865.1 Gemmatimonadales bacterium
GGTGCGGCGAGGGCTGGACGGCCGCGGGCTGCCGGAGCAGTATCCGGGCGCCGCCGGGGGCGGTGGAATGACCGTCCGCACCGACGAATGGCTGGCCCACCTGGCCGTCCACCTCACGTATCACCTGGGCCAGGTCGATTATCATCGCCGGATGGTCACCGGCAGTTCCGCCGGCGTCGGGGCCATCGCCACCGCCGAGCTTCCCTCGGCGCGATAAGGGCCGACCGGCAGCCGCCGTCCGCGCGGGGGATGTGCGTCCCCCGTTCACTGTTCACCATTCACCGCTCACCGTCCCCATGCCCACGTTCAAGAATTTCATCGGCGGCCGCTGGGTCGCCCCGTCGACGGCCAAGTACTTCGAGGACCGCAATCCGGCCGATGTCCGCGACCTGATCGGGAAGTTCCCCGACTCCGGCGCCCGGGACGTCGCCGAGGCGGTCAAGAGCGCCAAGCGGGGCTTCGACCTCTGGAAGCGGACGCCCGCCCCCGCCCGGGGTGACGTGCTGCGGCGCCTGGGCGACCTCCTGGTGGCCAACAAGGAGGAGCTCGCCGACGGGATGACGCGCGAGATGGGGAAGGTGCTGGCCGAGACGCGGGGAGACGTGCAGGAGGGGATCGATACCGCCTACTACGCGGCGAGCGAGGGGCGGAGGCTCTTCGGCCACACGGTGCCGTCGGAGCTCCGGGACAAGTGGGCCATGAGCTACCGCCGGCCGATCGGCGTCTGCGGGCTGGTGACGCCCTTCAACTTCCCGATGGCGATCCCGACCTGGAAGATGTTCCCGGCGCTCCTGTGCGGGAACTCGGTCATCATCAAGCCGAGCGAGGACGTGCCGCACACGGTGCACCGGCTGGTGGAGCTGGTGCTGGAGGCGGGGCTCCCGCCCGAGGTGATCCAGCTCGTGCACGGCCGCGGCGCGGCGGCGGGGAAGGCGCTCGTCGAGCATCCGGAGGTGCCGGTCATCTCGTTCACCGGCTCCACCCAGACCGGCTCCTTCATCGGCGAGACCTGCGGCCGGATGCACAAGCGCCTCTCGCTCGAGATGGGTGGCAAGAACGCGATGATCGTCATGGATGACGCCGACCTGGAGCTGGCGCTCGACGGCGTCCTCTGGGGGGCGTTCGGCACCACCGGCCAGCGCTGCACGGCCACCAGCCGGCTCATCGTGCATCGCAAGGTCCACGACCGGTTCGTGGCCCGGGTGGCGGATGCCGCGGCGAAGCTGCGCCTGGGCGACGGCCGGAAGGCCGGCACCGACGTCGGCCCGCTGATCCACCAGGTGGCGCGGGAGAAGGTCGAGCGGTACGTGGACATCGGGAAGGCCGAGGGGCTCGAGCTCGTGACCGGCGGCAAGCGGCCGGCGGGGGCGGGGACGGCGGGAGGATGGTTCTACCGCCCCACGATCTTCACCGGCGCCACCTCGAAGAGCCGGCTGGCCCAGGAGGAGATCTTCGGGCCCGTGCTGACGGTGATCCCCGTCGGCTCCCTCGACGAGGCCATCCGGGTCAACAACTCGGTCAAGTACGGGCTCTCGAGCTCGCTCTACACCCGGAACGTGAACGCCGCGTTCCGCGCGCTGCAGGACCTGGACAACGGGATCACGTACATCAACGCCCCGACGATCGGTGCCGAGGCGCACCTTCCGTTCGGCGGCGTCAAGCAGACCGGCAACGGGCACCGCGAGGGCGGGTGGGAGGTCTACGAGTTCTACTCGGAGACCAAGGTGGGGTATGTCGACTACTCCGGCACCCTGCAGCGGGCGCAGATCGACAACTACGACGGGTGAACGGTGAACAGCGAACGGTGAACGGGCGATGTGAGCCACGTCACGCCCGTTGACCGTTCACCGTCGACCGTTCACCGCCGTCCGGCCCGTTGCGCGCCCCTGTCCTCCCGGCTAAGGTTCCGAAAGCTGGACGCGGCGCACGCACAGGCGGGCGCGGGCGGGTGGGATCTTCCCGGTGGATATCGCTCCACGACTGCTCGACCCCTGCGCTGCTGCCGAGCGCCGCCGATGGCGGCGCCGGGGCCGCTGATCCGTCCCGTTCCGTCGAGACCTCCTGACCGATGCGCCCGATGCAAGTCGGAACCGGCAAGCGGGGCCCGTCCCTCGCGGACGAAGGCTCGCTCGACCAGTACCTGCGCGAGATCAGCAAGTATCCGCTGATCTCCCAGGCCGAGGAGGTCGACCTTGCCCAGCGCATCCGCAAGGGCGAGGCCGAGGCGCTCGACAAGCTGGTCCGCAGCAACCTCCGCTTCGTGGTCTCGGTGTCGAAGAAGTACCAGAACCAGGGCGTCTCGCTGTCCGACCTGATCAACGAGGGCAACCTCGGGCTCATCCGCGCGGCCCACAAGTTCGACGAGACGAAGGGGATCAAGTTCATCTCCTACGCCGTCTGGTGGATCCGGCAGGCCATCCTTCAGGCGCTGGCCGAGCAGAGCCGGATCGTGCGGGTGCCGCTCAACCGGGCGGGGACGCTCCACCGGATCGGGAAGCGCTCGAGCGCGCTGCTGCAGGAGCTGGGGCGGGAGCCCACGCCGTCGGAGATCGCCGAGGGGATGGACATCTCGATGGAGGAGGTGCAGAAGACGCTCTCCATCTCCCAGAACCACCTCTCGCTCGACGCGCCGATGACCCCGGGCGAGGACAACCGCCTCCTCGACTACCTCCCCGACACCCAGAATCCCGGCCCCGACGCGGAGACGTTCGAGCACGCGCTCACCGAGTCGATCGAAGAGGTGCTCGGCACCCTCAAGGAGCGGGAAGCGAAGATCCTCCGCCTCTACTTCGGCCTCGACGGCCCGGAGCCGATGACCCTCGAGGAGATCGGCAGCCTCCTCGGCATCACCCGGGAGCGGGTCCGCCAGATCAAGGAAAAGGCCCTCACCCGGCTCCGCCACGTGAGCCGGGCCAAGGCCCTCGAGAGCTTCCTGGCGTAGGCGGCGACCGCGGGGAATGACCAACGCGAGTCTCCCATCGCGCTCCGTCCCCGTTTACTGTTGACCGTTGACCGTTCACCGGGACGCGCATGGCCTCAAACCCTTCATTCGACGTATCGACCGGCGCCGACCTCCAGGAGGTCGACAACGCGGTCAACCAGGCGCTGAAGGAGGTCGCCCAGCGCTACGACTTCAAGGGCACCCACTGCACGGTGGAGTTCGACCGGGTCAAGGCGGAGATCCGCCTGTCCGCTGACGACGCCTTCCGGATGGAATCCCTCCTCGATGTCCTCCGCACCAAGCTCACCAAGCGCGGCGTGCCGCTGAAGAACCTCGAGGTCGGGGAGGACATCCCCGGCGCCGGGGAGAGCGTGCGGCGGGTCGCGACGCTCAAGCAGGCCATCGACAAGGACAACGCGAAGGCCATCGTGAAGGCGATCAAGGACCAGGGCTTCAAGAAGGCGCAGGCGTCGATCCAGGGCGACGAGGTGCGGGTGAGCAGCCCGTCCCGGGATGACCTGCAGGCCGTCATCGCGTTCCTGCGGACGCAGGACTTCGGGATCGAGCTCAAGTTCGGGAACTTCCGCAGCTGAGGCCCGCGTGGAGGGCCGGCGTCGTGGCGGCCGTCCTCGCGGCGGCGTGCGCATCGCCGGCCGCCCCGCCGATCCTGGTGCCGGGCGGGGGGGCCGCTGAACCGCTGCTCTCGGTGGGCCTGCTGGCCGGGGCGCCGCGGGTGCAAGTGGGCGGCGGGGACGCGCTCCGGTTCGGCGCCTCGGGCGAGCTCCGGAGCGGGCGGACGGTGCTCGTGGCGGCGGACGGCCGGGGGCTGGCGCTCGCCGGCGACGACGGCCGGACCCGGGAATCGGCGCCCCTCGTCATCGCACCGGCGGACCGTGACGGCTTCGTGCGGGTGAACGGCCGGGACTACCGTGGCACGGTCGAGGTCCGCCGCACCGGCGCCGGCATCTCGGTCGTCGAGCGGGTGGGGATCGAGTCGTACCTCGCGGGGGTGGTGTCGGCCGAGTTGGGCGACCACCCCGAGGGCGATGACCAGGCCGCGATGGCGCAGGCGGTGGTCTCGCGGACCTACGCGGTGCGGAACGCCGGGCGCTGGCGGGCGCAGGGCTTCGACCTCGCGGCCAACATCGGCGACCAGCGCTACGACGGCGTCCAGGGCGAGACGCCGCAGGCGTGGCGGGCGGTGCGCGCCACGCGGGGCCAGATCCTCACCTGGCAGGGGCGTCCCATCGATGCGTTCTTCCACTCGACCTGCGGCGGGCGCACCGCCGACGCCGCGGAGGTGTTCTCCGGCGGCCGCCGCCCGTACCTGCGGTCGATCGCCGACGTCGACGGGGACGGTCTGCCGTACTGCCGCATCTCGCCGCGCTACCAGTGGCGCGAGGATTGGACCGCCGCCGAGCTCGTGTCGGCGCTCCGGCGCACCCTCCCGGTGGAGAGCGGCGTCCGCGCCTCCGAGGTCACCGTCGTGCGCGGGATCACGGTGGCGGGGCGCACGGTCTCGGATCGGGTGGCCCGGCTCGTCATCCGGCTCGGCACCCGCACGGTGACGGTCGAGGGTCCCGCGATCCGCCGGGTGCTGGTGCCGCCGGGCCAGGAGATCCTGCGGAGCGCGGCGTTCACCCTCCGGCCGCTCAACGCCAATGGCCGCCTCGCCGGCCTCGTGGCGGAGGGGCGCGGTGCGGGCCACGGCGTCGGGCTCTGCCAATGGGGTGCCATCGGCCGCGCCCGGGCAGGGCAGCGCTATCCGCAGATCCTCGCCGCATATTTCCCGGGCGCCTCGCTCACCCGGCAGTTCTGACCCTTCCCAGGGACACCACCCCATGACCGCTCCCCTCCGGCTCGGCATCATCGGCGCCGGCGCCGTGACCCAGGTGGCCCACCTGCCGGTCCTCCGCCGCATGAAGGAGGTCGACGTCGTGGCGCTCTGCGACGGCGACCTGCCCAAGGCGCGGGCGCTCGCGACGCGATTCGGCGTCACCAACGCCTTCGACGACATCGAGGAGCTGCTCGAAGCGGAGACCCTCGACGCGCTGCTCATCGCCACCCCCAACCACCTGCACGAGAGCCACGTGCTGGCGGCGCTCTCGGCCGGCCTCCACGCCCTGGTGGAGAAGCCGCTGGCCACCTCGCTGCAGGGGGCGCAGCGGATCGCCAAGGCGGCGCAGAAGCGCGACCGCGTGGTCATGGTGGGGATGAACCACCGCTACCGGTCCGACGTGCAGACGGTCCGGGGGTTCGTGCAGAGCGGGGAGCTGGGCCAGATCGACGGCGTGCAGGGGGCGTGGCACGTGTTCCGGCCGAGCCGGGCGCAGCTGGGCTGGCGCCAGCGGCGGGCCGAGTCGGGCGGCGGCGCGATGCTCGACCTCGGGCTCTCGGTGCTGGACCTCGGGCTCTGGCTGGCCGGCAATCCGAAGCCCGTGCGGGTGAGCGCCACGCTCGACCGCCCGAGCGGGGAGCGCGGGGTGGAGCATTCGGGGAGCGCCTTCGTGGTGTGCGAGGAGGGCCAGTCGATCTTCGTGGACGTGACCTGGCGCCACATCGGGGAAGGGGAGCACCTGGGAGTCGGGCTCCGGGGGACCAAGGGCGCGGCGGGCGTCAACCCGCTCCGGGTGTGGAAGGAGCTCAACGGCGTGCCGGTCGACGTTTCGCCCACCGGGGCGTCGAGCCGCGAGAGCGCGTTCTCGGCGTCGGTGCGCGCCGAATGGGCCCACTTCATCGCGGCGGTGGCGGGCGACGCGAAGCCGCCGAGCCTTGAGGAACACCTGACGCTCCACCGGGTGTTCGAGGCGATCTACCGTTCCGCCGCCGAGGGCCGGGAGATCGCCCTGTGAGGCGTGCCGCGGCGCTGGCCGCGGCCCTCTCGGTCGTCGCCGCCGCGACATTGACCGGCCAGGCGGGGGTGCCTGGATCGCAGCTCGAGGTGTCGGTCATCACCGTCGGCCCCGGGGCGGCGGTATGGGAGCGGTGGGGCCACAACATGATCCGCATCCACGACCGGCAGACCGGCCTCGACCTGGTGTACAATTACGGGATGTTCGACTTCGCGGAGAAGGGGTTCCTGCTCCATTTCCTCGAGGGCCGGCTCAACTACTGGACCGCCGCGTTCTACACCGCACCCACGCTCGACTTCTACCGGAATACCAGCCACCGTTCGCTCTGGGAGCAGACCCTGCGGCTCACCCCCGCGGAGCGGCTCTCGCTGCAGCAGTTCCTCGACTGGAACGGCCTGCCCCAGAACCGGGTCTACCGGTACGACTACTACCGTGACAATTGCTCCACCCGCGTTCGCGACGCGCTGGACCGCGCGCTCGGCGGCGCCATCGCCCGGGCGACCCGCGGGCGGCCTACCGGCACCACCGACCGCGACCATACCCGCCGCCTCACGCAGGACCAGCCCGTCCTCCGCACCGGGCTGATGCTGCTCCTCGGCCCCGCGGTGGACCAGCCGCTCGATGAATGGCAGGAGATGTTCCTGCCGGTGCGGATGATGGTGCACCTGCGGGAGGTGACCGTCGACTCCGCCGGCGTCCGGCTCCCGCTGGTGGTGCACGAGGACACGCTCGCGCTGAGCGACCGCTATCCCGAGCCGGCGGATCGCGGGGCCCGGATCCCCTGGTTCCTGGGCGTGGGACTCCTGCTCGGCGCGCTCCTGGCGGCCGGGACGGGGCGGGGGCCGGGGTGGTGGTGGGTGGCCGGTGCGGCGCTGGTGGCGCTGGTGCTCGGGCTCGGCGGGGCCGTGGCGTCGGGCCTCTGGGCCCTCACGGACCACACCGCCACCTGGAGGAACCAGAACGTCCTCCAGGCCAACCTGCTGGGACTGGCGCTCGCCGTGTCGCTCCGGCCGCTCGCGGCCGGCCGGGCGTGGGCGCGCCGGGCGGCGCCGCGCCTGGCCGGCATCATCGCGGCGGGCTCGCTCCTGGGGCTCCTCTGGCACCTGGGCATCGGCGGGCAGGCCAATGGAGACATCCTGGCGCTCCTGGTGCCGGTCAACGTCGGCCTGGCGCTCGGGGTGATGCGGGTAGCGCGTCGGGGGCACGAAGCCTGACCGGCGGGCGACCGAACGCACCGAGGGGGCGCCGCGGCGCCCCCTCTTCGTTTCCCGTCCGTCCCGCGCCAACGATCCTTATGGCCCGGCGTCCCGCTTTTCGTAGACCCGGGCCCCGACGAACACCTCGAAGAGCCCGGGGTCGAGCATCCCGGCCTTCACCTCGTCGGTCATGATGCCGAGGGCGCGGTCGAGGGGGAGGGCCCGCTTGTAGGGCCGGTCCGAGGCGGTGAGCGCGTCGAAGATGTCGGCGATGGTCATCATCCGGGTCTGGATCGGGATGGCCTCGCCCCGGATGTGGCGCGGGTAGCCGGAGCCATCGAGCTTCTCATGGTGCCCGTGGGCGATGTCCGGCACGCCCTGGAGCTCGCGGGTCCAGGGGATGTTCCGCAGGAACCAGTAGGTGTGGGTCACGTGGCTCTCGATCTCGAGGCGCTCCGCCTCGTCGAGGCTCCCCTTCCGGATGCTCAGGAACCGGACCTCGTCGTCGGTGAGCCACGGCATCACCGCGCCGTCGATCGTCTCGTAGGTCCGCTCGGCCAGGTCCTGCAGCTGCTCGAAATTCCCCTCCGCCAGCACCGTCGGCTCGTTCGAATCGAGCACCACCTTGAGGAAGCGGTCGAGGCCCTGGCTCTCCTGCTCGAACGCGGCGCGGAGGGACCGGAGATGTGCGTCGTAGCCGTTGCGGCCGTGCCGCTCGAGGAAATCGGCGCGCTGCTGCTCGAAGCGCCACTGCGCCGTGCGCTGGAGGAACGCGTGGCGCTGGCGGATGAGCGTGAGGTCGGCGGAATACAGCTTCTTGGCCTTGACCAGCACCTGCTCCCGGACGCCGACCTTGCCGAAGTCGTGCAGCAGCCCCGCGTAGCGCAGCTCCCGGATCTGGTCGGCCGAGAAGGTGACGCCCTTGTAGGGGCCGTCGTTCGCGCGGTCGACGGAGGTGGCGAGCCCCACGGTCATCGTCGCGACGCGGAGGGAATGGCCGGAGGTCGTCGGGTCGCGCTGCTCGATGGCGGTGACCGCCGCCTTCACGAAGCCCTCGAACAGGCGCTCGATCGACTCGTAGAGCTGGCTGTTCTCGATCGACACGCCGGCCTGGCCGGCGAGCGCCTTGACCAGTTTCACGGTGTGGGGCGAGTACGCCAGCACCTCGCGGTCGGCGTCCTCCGGCGAATGGAGCGTCGCGTCGAGCGCCCGCTTCCGGTTGATGAGCTGGAGGACGCCGATGGTCTCGCCGTGATGGTTGAGCATCGGCACGCTCAGCATCGAGCGGGTGCGGTAGCCGTAGCGCTGGTCGATGGACCGGTTGAACGAGTATTCGACGTCGGGGGGCAGGGTGTATGCGTCGTCGATGATGAGCGGCGCGCCCTCGGCGGCGGCGTACCCCGCGATCGACGCGTGGTCGACCGGGATGGTGAACTCGACGAACGGGATGTCGGGGCGGCTGTGGTTCTGGCTCAGCTTGAAGCGGAGCCGGCGGCGGCCCTGCTCGTCGCGCTCGACGACATAGAGGCTGCCGGCATCGGACTGGGTGATCCGCCGGGCCTGGGTCAGGATCGTCTCGAGCAGCTTGTTGTAGTCGCGTTCGGTGCTGAGCCGGATGCCGATCTCGGTCAGCTCGCCGAGCTCGTCGGCCCGGGCGGCGCTGTCGACGCGGGCGCGGGCCGCCTCCCGGCGGTCCACGGCGGCCCGGAAGGCCACCCGGAGGGCCAGGAGCGTCTCGCGGGCCCCCGGCGGGTCCTTGACGAACGCCGCGAGCGCGCCGCCTGCGAGCTCAGCGGGCACGTCCGGCTCGCCCGGGGCGCCGAGGGCCACGAGGGCGGCACCGGCATCGGCCAGGGCGGCGAGGATCCGGTCGGGCCACGCGCCCCGGGAGGCGGGGTCGAGGAGGAGCACCGTCGGGCGCTGGTCGAGCGTGATGGTGGCGCCTGGCGCGACCGCGCGGATCGAGATGCCCTCCGCCTCGAGGGCGGCCCGGACGGGCGCCGGGTCCCAGCTGGTCGGGTGGAGCAGCAGAAGCTGGTTCACTGGTGGCCTCCGCTGGCGGTGCGGGGGGGCGGAGTGGAGTCCGTCGGCCGGGGGTGGACGCCGCTGATCATCCGCAGCGGGCGGCGGGACACCTGGTCCACGAAATATTCCAGCTGGGCGCTGGTCCGCTCCAGGTGCTCCACCGTGGTGCGGATGTCCCCGCGATTGTCGGCGCCCACGGACCGGGCGAGTTCCACCAGGCTGTCGAGGTGCTCGGTGAGGAGCCGGGCGTTCCCGAGGGTCCGCACCAGCGAGTCCTGGAGGCTCCCGAAGCGGGCGTCGGTGCGGTCCACCAGGCTGTCGGCGTGGCGGAGCAGGGGTCGGAGTTCGGACAACGACGCATCGACCTGGGTGATGGAATGCTGCAGCGCGGGCGCGGTGTTGGCCACCGCCACGTGAACGTCGCGCACGGTGCCGTCGACATCGCCCAGGAGCCGGCGCGTGTCGGCCAGCACGAACGACACCTGGCGGGCCAGGGAATCGGCCACCTGGGCGATCAGGTCGAGCGGCGTCGGGCGCCGGATCGACGGGATGGTGTCGCCGGGATGGAGGAGCCCGGTGGAAGCGGCGGGCGTGTTGAGGGAGATGAGCGTGCCGCCGCCGAACGCGCTCGCCGCCGCGATCTCGGCGGTGGTGCCACCCGGCAGCCGGACGAGGCCGCCGTCCTGGAACCGGAGGTCGATGCGCAGGTGCACCAGGAAGGTGAGCGGGCCGCCGTGGGGGTCGATCCGCGGGTTGACGGCATCCACCCGCCCGACGTCGAGCCCCTGCAGGAAGACCTTGGTGTCGGTGCTGATGTCCTGGGCCGAGGCCGCGGTCACGTACAGGTCCCAGCGCCGCTGGTTCCAGCCAAGGGTGAAATAGATCGCGGTGCCCAGCACCAGCGCCACGCCCACGACGAGGGCGCCGATGAGCGTATCGGCCTGGCGCTCGGTCAGGTTCACGGATGCCCCCCGGCCGCGCGGGATGGGAGCCGGACCTGCCGCTCGACCCGGGTACGGAGCATCGACGGGATGTCGTGGGAGGTGATGAACACCGCCCGGCGCCCGCCCTCGGCGGTGTCGCCGCCCCGCGCCACCTCGAGCAGTTCACCGGCCACGCGGTCGCCCAGGCCCTCGAACGGCTGCTCCAGGATGACGAGCTCCGGGTCGAAGGCCAGGGCGCGGCCGAGGGCCGCCCGCCGGCGGAGTTCGTCGGAGGTCTCGGAGGGGCGGAGGGAAGCGGCGGGGCGGAGCCGCAACTGGGCCAGGATCACGTCCACGCGTCCTTCGATGTCGTCGGATCGAAAGTTGCTGCCGAAGCGGAGCGGGAGCCGGATGTTGTCGCGCAAGGTGAGGTTCTGCAGGAGTCCGTCGCCCGCGGGAAGGTAGCCGACTTTCCGGCGGAAGGCGAGTTGCTGGCGCCGCGGCAGGCGCGCAATGTCGGTGCCGAGCGTCAGGATCGCGCCGTCGACCGGGTCCGCGAGTCCCAGCGCGAAGCTGCCGAGCTCGGTGACGCCGCTGGCCTCGTCGCCGGTGACCACGACCGTCTCGTGCTCGTGGACCGTGAGCGAGAAGGGCTGGCCACCGCCCAGGTCGACGGCGTCGAAGGCAAGGAGGGTGGTCACGCCTTGAAGACCACCACGAAGATGGCGCTGATGACGAAGATCAGCACGATCGAGCTCACGGTGCCGCGGATGACCGCGCGAGGGATCTCGGTCGGGGTCCGCGCGATTCGGAGCCCGTGGAAGCTCGCCAGGAGCCCGATGATGGCGCCGAAGACGAGTCCCTTGACCAGGGTGAGCAGCACGTCGACCGTCTGGAGCGATGCGAGCACGTTGGCGATGTAGCGGCCCCCGGACATCCCCTCCACGCTGGCGGCCAGGAACCCGCCGCAGAGGGCCACGACGTCGAAGAGGACGATCAGGAGCGCCACGGCGATGGTGCACCCGAGGATCCGGGGGAGGACGAGGTAGTGGTTGGGGTCGATCCCGAGCGCCTCCAGGGCGCGGACCTCCCCCAGCACCGAGTTGGTGGCAAGCTCGGCGCTGATGGCGGTGCCGCTCCGGCCCACCACGGCGATCGCGGTGAGCATCGGCCCGAGCTGCCGGACGATCGTGACCACGAGGAGCTTGCCGATCAGGTCCGCGGCGCCGAACTGGCCCAGCTCCCGGATCGACATCTGGATGACGAGGAAGCTCAGGATCCCGCCCAGCAGGGCGATGAGCGGGATGGCCTGCAGGGCGGTGAAGCGGAGCTGATTGAAGAGCACGCGTGTGGCCACCCGGCGGCCGGCGCCGGGGAGGGAGGGCGCCGAGCCGATGACGTCCAACGCGAAGCGCGCCGGCGCCCCGAGAGCGGAGAGCCGGCGCGCCGTCGCGCCACCGATCCGGGCGAGCGGCCCGGTCACGGGATCATGACTGCGACACCCGCTTCAGGCCTTCCTGCGCCGGGGTGTAGCCTTCGGGGCCAGCCGCCTTGACGGCCCGGCTGAAGTACTCGACCGCCTTGGCCTTGTCGCCACGGTCTTCATAGAGGAGCGCGCGGCTGTAGAGCGTCAGCGCCTGGGCCGGGACGTTCTGGGCCTTGGCGGCCTGGGCCACCTGGGCGGGGAGCGGCGGGAGCTTGGTCTCGGTCATCAGCTTCCCGGCCACCGACTGGATGATCTTGAAGAGGTCGTTCGGGTTCATCATCGCATCGTCGTTGGAGACCGACTTGACGATCTCGGACGTCTGCACGTCGATGATGCGGGCCGTCAGCTTGAACTTGCCGGCCAGTTCGATGAAGGTGCCGGCGATCATGTACCGGGCCCCGACGAGCTTCCCGACCTTGGCGGCGGTCGCGGCGTCCACCCGGCCGTTCGTCCCGAGGTCCTGCTCCTTGAGCACCTTGTCGATCGTCTCCCGGTCGACCACGCGGGCGGCGGGGTTG
>DATIEF010000003.1:0-2214 GCA_035455865.1 Gemmatimonadales bacterium
CGGGAACGCCCTGTACCGCCATCCGGACCTGGCCTCGCTCCGGGAGTCGGTGACCACAGACCCGCAGGAGCGGATGGCCCAGGAGCGCGGGGTCACCTACGTGAAGCTGGACGGCGACGTCGGGATCCTCGGGAACGGCGCCGGCCTCGTGATGAGCACGCTCGACGTCGTCGCGAACGCCGGCGGCCGCCCGGCCAACTTCCTGGACGCCGGCGGCGGCTCGCGCGCCGACGAGGTCGTCACCGCCCTCGAGGTCCTCCTGAGCGACGACAAGGTCCGCGTCCTGCTGGTCAACATCTTCGGCGGCATCACGCGCTGCGACGAGGTGGCCGAGGGCCTCCTCACCGCGGTGGGGCGCCTCGGCGCGACGCTCCCGATCGTCGTCCGCCTGGACGGGACGAACGAGGAGGAGGGGCGGGCGATCCTGCGCGAGCGGGCGCCGGAGAACGTGGTCGTCGAGGAGACGATGGTCTCGGCCGCGCGACGAGCCGTCGAGCTGGCGAAGGAGGCAGCCTAATGCTGTTGTCAAGCAGCTTCGGCGGCCGTGAAGCGGTAGGGCTCGCGGGTACGGAGCATGGCGTGCAGCACGTCGATGCGTCGCCGGGCCAGCGCGATGAGGGCCTGGTGGTGGCGCTTGCCCTCCCTGCGCTTGCGCTCGTAGAAGCGCCGGCTGGCCGGACTCCCGAGCGAACAGAAGGCCGACTGGTAGAAGACCCGCTTGAGGGCCTTGTTGCCGCCGCTGGCGCGCTGGAGGTAGCGCACCTTCCCGGACTGCTTGAGCACCGGCGCCAGGCCGGCCGCGGCCGCGAGGTGATCGGAGCTCGCGAAGCGCTCGATGCCGCCCGCCTCGGCGATGAACTCGGCGGTGAGGGTGGCCCCCATCCCCGGCAGGCTCTGGATGAGGGCCGCGTCAGGGTGGCGGGCGAGCGGCGCCTCCAGGTCAGCGTCGAGCCTGGCCAGCCGCTCCCGGACGGCGAGCGCCTCGCCGGCCAGCTCGCGCACCAGCTCGGCCGCCACGCGCTCGCCGGGCAGGACCATGCGCTGCGCCTGGGCGGCATCCAGGGCCGCGTCGGCCAGCGCCTCCCGGTGGGAGCGGCGCAGGTGCCCGGCCCGCCCGAGGTGCTCGATCAGCCGCCGCCGACCGGCGCGACGGATCTCGGCCGGGGTCACGTAGCGGCTGAGGAGCCACAGGCCGGCCTTCTGGGTGGGATCGACCACCCGCTCCAGGCCGGGGTGGATCGAGGACAGAAGGTCCCGCAGGCGGGCGAGCCGGCGCGTCTGGTCGCTGACCAGCTCGCGCCGGCGCCCGACCAGGAGCCGCAGCTCGACCTCCACCGCGCTGAGGGCCTCCAGCGCGCGCAGGTCCGCTCGCGTGCGGACCTGATCGGCGATGACCCGGGCGTCCTTGGGGTCGCTCTTGTGCTCGCCGCCCGTGGTGCCCTGGCGGGCCCGGTTGACCGCCAGCCCGGGGACGTGGAGCACCTGCAGGCCGGACTCGTGCAGCATGGCCACCACGAGGGCGGCGATCCCGCCCACGACGTCGACCCCGACCCGCGCCGGCGCCCGCTCGGCGCCCAGGGCCTCAAGCTCGTCGATGAGCGACTGGATGTCGGCCGGGTGGTTCTCCACCCGGCGGCTGAGCAGGACCTGTCCGCTGGCCGCCTCAACGGCCGTGGCCCAGTGGAACTCCTTGGCGACGTCGAGGCCGACGGCGATCCCCATCGCGCTCCTTTGCTCGTGCTCGACCCCGCGCACCCCCTTCCTGCCGTCCTCGCCCTACACAGCGATGGTTCGCAGAGCCCAATCAGCGGTCGGGAAGGAGCGACGGGACAGGGGGACCTGCCACCCGAGCCATGGTCGGCAGCCAGCATGAGAACCATCCCTGTCCCGTCTGCGCGCCTCGATCCTTCCATGCGATCGAGACGCCATCGGAAAGGTAGGGCGGCGTGAGCCTCGGCGCGACGGTCGGGACCGAGCCCGCGTCGCTCCGCCGGCTGCGGGCCGCCGAGGCCGAGGTCGTCCGCTGGCGCGACGCCGTCGAGGGCCTCATCGAGGTGGCGCGCTCCCGGTCCACCCTCGACCGGGATCTCCGCCGAGGCTGGCTCGAGGACGCGACCCAGCACGCGGCCCGGGTGAGCGCCGCCCTGCCGGCCGACCTGCTCGACCCCGAGGACCTCGCCGAGATCCGCGGCGTCCTCATCGAGGCGCTGCGGA
>DATIEF010000004.1:0-6344 GCA_035455865.1 Gemmatimonadales bacterium
CCGACGGCGGGAGCCACCGGAGCGTGAGCGCGAAGACGAGGATGAGCAGCAATCCCACCCAGTACACCGGGAACGACACGCCCAGGTAGGCGCCGATGGTCATCGCCCGGTCCCACCATCCGCCCGGCCGCACCGCGCCGACCACGCCGAACGCCATCCCGGTGACGGCCGCGAAGAGCATCGCCGCGAGCGCCAGCCGGAGCGTGGAGGGGAAGCGCTCGATGAGGTCGCGGGCAATGGGCCGCCGGGTGATGAACGAGGTGCCGAGGTCGCCGTGGAGGATGCCGACGACGTAGTCGAGGAAGCGGCGGGGGAGGGGTTCGTCGAGCCGGAGCTCCGCGCGGAGCCGCGCCACGGTGGCGGGGTCGGCCCGTTCGCCGACGATCGCCGCGACGGGATCGCCCGGTGCCACCTGCAGCAGCAGGAAGGCGAGGACCAGCACGCCGAGGAGGGTCGGCGCCAGCGCCACCAGCCGGCGGAGGAGGAGCCGGATCACCGCGCGACCACCGCCCCGGTCCAGCGCTGTCCGGTGAAGATCGCCGGGACGCGCCAGCCGTGGACGTAGGGCTGGCGGGCCCAGAGGTCCACCGGCGCCCAGAGGAAGATCCACGGCGCCAGGTCGAACACCCGCGCGTCGATCTGGCGGTCGAGCCGGACCCGCTCGGCGGAGTCGGGGGTCTCGCGGGCCCGGACGATCATCCGGTCGAGGGCGCTGTCCGCCAGGAAGGCGCGGTTGCCGCCGGCCCCCGCATTGGACGAATGGAACAGCGGGTAGTTGAAGTCCTCGGCGTCCGGGTAGTCGGCGTACCAGTCGGTAAGGAAGAGGTCGGCATCGCCGTGCATCGAGGCGGCCCGTGCCGTCGACGCATCGCGCTCGACGATCTCCACCTTGATGCCCGCCTCGGCGAGCTGCTGCTGGATGGCCTGGGCCAGGCGGCCGTATTCGTCGCGGTTGGTCCGCCAGAGCTGGAGCGAGATCCCGTCCGGGTACCCGGCCGCGGCCAGGAGCGCCCGGGCCTTGGCCACGTCGTGCGGGTAGGGGGCGCGGGTCGGGTCGTAGCCGTCGATGCCGGGGGGGATGGCGCCGGCGCTGCGGGCGCCGCGTCCGCCCATGATCTGGTCGAGGAGGGCGGAGACGTCGGTGGCGTAGTTGAGCGCCTGGCGCACCCGCACGTCGGCGAGCGGGCCGCGGCGGGTGTTGATCGCCACGTACAGGTCCCGGAGCGCCGGCCGCCGGTCCAGTTCGGAGGCGTGGTCCTTTTCCCAGCGCGCCGTCTCGCCGAAGGGTACCTCCACCACCGAGAGCCGGCCCGACTCGTACTCGGCGGCCTGGGTGAAGGCCTCTGGGATGATCCGGATGCGGAGGGAGTCGGCCTTCGGTGCGCCGCCCCAGTAGTCCGGGTTCTTCGCGACCAGGATCTGGTCGTCGTGGCGCCAGGAGACGAAGCGCCACGGACCGCTCCCGATCGGGTGGGCGCCGAAGTCGCCCGGCGGGATCGATTCGGGGACCACCGCCGCGACCGGCATCGCGAGGAGCTTGGGGAAGACGTTGAGCGGGCGCTCGAGCGTGAGGACCACCGTCGAATCGTCCGGCGTCGCGAGCCCCGCGATGCCCGGCGCCTTTCCCGCGGCGAAGGCCTCCGCGCCGAGGATGGGATAGAGCGGCCACCCGCGCCCGCCGGAGGTGGCGGGGGCGAGCGCGCGGCGGAACGAGCCGGCCACGTCGCGCGAGGTGAGCGCGCGCCCGTCGTGAAAGTGGACGCCCGACCGAAGGTGGAACGTGTAGGTGACGCCCCGCGGGTCGACCGTCCACGACTGCGCCAGCCCCGGCACCAGCCGGCCGTCGACGTCGAACTGGGTCAGGTTGTCGAACAGGAGCGCGATCACCTCGCCCGTCGGCACGTCGGTGGAGAGTGCGGGGTCGAGCGAGCGGGGATCGGCGGTGAAGTAGTACTCGAGCGTCCGGTCCGGCGCGCGGGAGGAGCACGCGGCCGCAACGAGGAGCGTTGCGAGGCCGAGGGTCGTTGGTCGATGGACGTTGGTCATTGAGATCGAGTGTGGGAGTCCGGACGCCAACGACAAGGAGCCAACGGCTAACGACCGCATTGCGTCACAGTCGAAAAATTAGACACCTCGATGTAACTTCAAGAACCTACGGCGGTTGAGTCACTCGGTCAATTCACCGGAGCCCCCGATCCGGCCCTTGCATCCCCGGTCCTGGTCTTTCCTTCGTCTTGTGCCCGTGCTGCTGATGGCCGGGGTGGCGTTCGCGCGCCCCGCGGAGGCGCAGGGGGGGGATGTGGGGGAGCGGGTGGTGCGTCGGTTGGCGTTCGAGGGGAACCACGCCTACGGGAACGAGGAGCTGGCGGCGGTGATCGCGACGACGAGCTCCGGGTGGTTCGCGACCAGCCCGCTGGTCCGCTGGATGGGGCTCGGCGAGAAGCGCTACTTCGACGAGCTCGAGTTCCGGCGCGACGTGCTGCGCCTGATCGTGTTCTACCGTGAAGGCGGCTTCCTCGACGTCCAGGTGGATACCCTCGTCCGGCGGGACCCGCGCGACGTGTACGTCACCTTCAAGATCACCGAGGGCGCCCCGACGGTGGTGGACTCGTTCCGGATCGGCGGCCTCGACGGCTACGCGAAGCGGAACGAGGTGGTGCAGGACCTTCCGCTGGAGGAAGGGAAGCCGTTCGACCGCCGGGTGATGCTCGCCACCGCCGACACGATCGTCGAGCGGCTGCTCAACCGCGGGTATCCCTCCGCCCAGGTGTTCCGCAACTTCAACGTCGACCAGGCCGCCCGCCGCGCCGAGGTGTCGTTCGACGTCGTGCCGGGTCCCTACGCCACGTTCGGTCCGGTGCGGGTGCGCGGGGCCTCCCAGGTCGATACCGCGCTCATCCGGAAGCTCCTCGCCGCCCGGCCGGGGCGGGAATACCGGCAGCAGGACCTCTACGAGAGCCAGAGCACGCTCTACCGGACGGAGATGTTCAGGTTCGTGGGCGTGGGGGTCGACACCACGCGCTTCACGCCGGGCGACACGACGGTGCCGGTGCGGGTCCAGGTGAACGAGGGCGACTTCCGCCGGGTGCGCGCCGGGATCGGCTACGGCACCAACGACTGCGTGCGGCTGGGCGCCGGGTGGACCGCACGGAACTGGCTGGGCGGCGGGCGGCTCTTCGACCTGAGCGGCAAGGTGTCCAAGGTCGGCGTCGGCGCCCCGCTCAACTGGGGATTCGGGGACAATATCTGCCACCCGCTGGCCGGCGACTCGATCGGGTCGTCGCTGCTCAACTACTCCGCCGCGGCGTCGCTCCGCACGCCGGCGTTCTTCGACCCGTACAACACCGCGACCTATTCGCTCTTCGCCGAGCGCCGGTCCGAGTTCGAGGTGTACCGCCGTGAGGAGCAGGGCGTGAGCTTCGGGGTGGCGCGGGTCACGCCGCGACACATCCCCATCACGCTCACCTACCGCCTCGCCTTCGGGCAGACGGTCGCGAGCGCCGGCACCTTCTGCGCCTTCTTCCGCGCCTGCACCGCCGCGGACGTGGACCAGCTGCGCGAACGGCGGCGCCTGGCGACGCTCACGGCCACCTTCGCGTGGCCGCGCACCAACAGCCCCCTCGACCCGACGCGGGGGTGGAACGGCACGCTCGAGCTGACCCACAGCTCGCGCTACATCGGCTCTTCGCCGCTCGAGGAGTTCAGCCGGGTGGTGGCCGAGCTGTCGTGGTACCGCCCGCTGGCGCGGAACGTGGTGCTGAGCTGGCGCCTGCGGGGCGGGCTCCTCACCTCGCCGAAGGCCACGTTCGACTCCTCGTCGTTCGCCTTCGTGCCGCCGGAGCAGCGGTTCTACGCCGGCGGCCCCAACGACGTGCGCGGCTACGACCAGAACGAGATGGGGCCGGTGGTGTACGTGGCGCCGGACAGCCTGATCGACTCCGCCGGCAACGTGCCGCCGGGCAAGGCGCAGGTCTTCCCGACCGGCGGCAACACGCTCGTGGTGGGCAACGTGGAGCTCCGGCTCCCCTCGCCCATCTTCAGCTCCCGGGTGCGGTGGGCGGTGTTCGTCGACGCCGGGCTCCTCTACGAGCGGGAGAACACCGCGAGCGCGCCCCGGCTCATCCGGGTGACGCCGGGCTTCGGGCTCCGGATCGCCACGCCGCTGGGCCCGGCCCGGCTCGACGTGGCGTACAACGGGTACGACCGTCCGCCGGGCGCGCTCTACGGGCTCACCCCGCAGGGCGACCTCCTGCTGCGGCGCGAGGGCTTTACCCAGCCGCGGACCCACGGCTACACCATCCACGTCGCCGTGGGGCAGCCGTTCTGATGCACCGCCTCGTGATCCGCGTCTCCCTCGTCACGGTGCTCGGCGTCCTGGGCACCATCATCGGCACCTTCCTGGCCGTCTTCTTCACCCCGGCCGGGCGCGGCCTCGCGGGCCGGGCGCTGGCCGAGCGGGTGGACCGTCTGGTGCGGGGCGATGTCGAGGTCGGGTCGGTCGGCGGCACGGTGCTCACCGGGCTCGACCTCGACCAGCTCGTCATCCGCGACACCGCCGGCGCGCTCCTGGCCGACATCCCTCACGTCGAGGTGCGATACCGCCTGCCGGAGATCCTCGCCGGCCGCATCGTCCTGCAGCGGCTCACGCTCGACCACCCGGTGTTCCACGTCATCAAGCATCGCGACGGCCGGATGAACTACGAGGAGGTCCTCCACCTCGGCGAATCGTCGGGGAAGGGCCCGGGGACGCTCGTGCGGTTCGAGCACGTCGACATCCGGGATGGCGAGCTGCAGCTCGACGTGCCGTGGTCGCCGCCCGACTCGATGCGCACGCCCGATCGCGCCCGCCGCGCCCTGCTCCTCGACCGCGAGCAGCCCGGCCGCGTCATCGAGGCGGGCCCGGAGGGATTCACCCGCCGGATCCGCTTCGACCACCTCACGGCGCGCTTCCCGATGATGCGGCTCGGCACCCCGGACCACCGGCCGGTGCAGCTCATCGTCGATACCCTCGCCACCCGGGTGAGCGACCCCGCCGTGACCGTCACGGCGCTCGCCGGCACCATCGAGGTCGAGGGGACCACCCTCACCTTCCGGCTGAGCCGGGCCCGCCTGCCCCACAGCCGGTTCGCCGGCCAGGGGAAGGTCTACTGGCCCGCGGGTCCGCCGATGTACGACTTCAAGCTCGACGCCAGCGCCGTCGACCTGGCCGACCTCCGGTGGATCTCCCCGAACTTCCCGGCGATGACCGGCCACGCGAAGGTCACCGCCCGTTCCCGCAACGAGGATCGGACCGACTACCGGCTCGACGACCTTTCCCTTGCGGGGCCGGGCGGCCGGCTCGACGGCGCGGTCACGGTGCTCGACGACGCACGCCGCGGCGTCGGCGTCGACAGGATGGCGCTGTCGCTCAACGCGGTCGACCTCGACGTCGCGCGCCCGTACCTCGACACGCTGCCGCTGTACGGCACGCTGACCGGACCCCTTGCCGGGGGCGGGTTCCTCGACTCGCTCGACGTCGACTTCGACTGGACCTTCCGCGACGGAGCGGTGGCGGGGCACCCGGTGAGCCACGTGAGCGCGGCCGGCCACCTCGAGTTCGGGGGCCCGGACGGGACCGTGTTCGACACCCTCGCCCTCCGCCAGGCCGACCTCGACCTCGGGACGGTCAGGCGGGTGGCGCCCGCGGTGCCGCTGCTCGGCCGGGTCACGGCGGCGGGCGCGCTCACCGGGACCTGGAGCGACCTCACCTTCACCGGCACCGCATCGCACCAGGACGGCGACCTCCCGGTGAGCACCGCCGCCGGCACGATGCGGCTCGACACCCGGACCGACGCGACGGGCTTCGGGGCCGACGTGACCCTGGAGCCGCTCGCGTTCGACGGGGTCCGGCCGAGTTTCCCGGGGCTCGCGGCATCGGGCGCGGTGCGGGGGCACGTGGCGCTCGCGGGCACGGCGGAGCGGATGCGGGTCGACGCCGACCTGGCCGGGCCGCTCGGGACGGTCCGCGCGCGGGGGACGTTCGGCCAGGGGACGGCGGGGTGGTACGCGGATTCGCTCACGCTCCACTTCGGCGCGCTCGACCTGCGGAGCCTCGCCGGCCGCGGGCCCGCCACGTCGCTCGGCGGTGTGGCGTTCCTCGACGGGATGTTCGACACCACGACCGGGCCGGAGGGGACCGCCCGGCTCGCGCTCGGCGCGGGCACCGTCGGTGAGTTCACGTTCGACACCGCGGCGACGTCGGCGGCGGCCGCGGGCGGGACGCTGCGTTTCGACACGCTGGCGCTGGCCTGGCCCGGCGGCACGGCGGCAGGCGGCGGCGCCCTCGGATGGCGAGCGTCCTCGGG
>DATIEF010000005.1:0-2813 GCA_035455865.1 Gemmatimonadales bacterium
CCTCACACGACGGGAGGGGAGGCGTGCTCAGCGCCTCCCCTCCGTCTTCTTCCGCCGGCCCCGGGGCGCCGTCAGGCGGCGGTCTTCCGCTTGGCCATCCCGTACATCACGAATCCCATCGCCACGAGGCCGATGTTGAGGCCCACCACCTTGATCACCGCGATGGTGGGGTGGGTCTCGTTGGCGCCCGGCAGGCAGGCCAGCGCGATCGAGAGCGTGGTGGCCACCGCGCCGAGCGCGCCGAGGAGCACGGCGACGGGCCGGCCGCCGGGGGGGCGGCGGACCCCGGGGCCTGCGGGAAACGACTGCACCCGGATCATCGCCGCGAACATCATCACGTACGGGATGAAGAAGCAGATGATGCACATGTTGACCAGCACGTCGTAGGCGGCCCGCACGGTGGTGCCGGCCTGCCCCAGCACGATGAAGACCCCCGCCACCGCCGACTGGACGATGAGCGCGGTGGCGGGCGTGCCCCACTTCGGATGGAGCTTGCCGAACACCGATGGCGCCGCCCGGTCGATGCCGGCCACGTACGGCAGCCGGCCCGCGGCGGCCAACCAGGCCCCTACCCCGCCCAGGCTGCTCACGGTCACCAGGATCGCCGCCACCGGCACGACCGGGCCGAGGCCGACGCGCACCGCCGTGTGCTCGATGGCCTGCATGATCCCCTGGATGCCGCTCACCTCCGAGCGCGGCAGCGCCACCAGCACCGCCAGGGTGCCCCCCACGTAGATGGCCACGATGGCGAAGCCGGCGACCAGGACGGCGCGCGGCACGGTCCGGGCGGCGTCCTTGATCTCGCCGCCCATCAGCGAGGCCGTCTCGAACCCGCCGAAGGCGAAGGCGAGGGTGGACCAGAAGACGATGTCGGCGAGGTGCGTGGACGGGACCAGCGCGGCCGGACTGAAGTCGTTGGCGACGCCGAAGCGGGCCCAGGCGGCGAGCCCCATCAGCATCAGGAGCGCCACCGGCACCCAGGCGGCCCAGGCCCCGACGTTGTGCAGGTGCTTGCCGACGTCGAGGCCGACGACGTTGAGCCAGCAGGCGAGCGCCAGGCCGGCGAGCGAGAACAGGATGTAGTAGGTGGCGCTCCCGGACAGCCCGATCCAGTGCGAGCCGCCGATGAAGAGCGCGTTGCCCGCCGCGAAGTAGAGGAGTCCCGGGAAGTACACCAGGTTGCTGGCCCAGTAGAGCCAGCCGGCGATGAAGCCTGCGCGCTCGCCGAACGCCTCCTTGACCCAGAGGTACAGCCCGCCCTCCTCCGGATAGCGGCTCGACAGCTCCAGCACGGTGAAGGCGCTGGGGATGAAGATCGCGATGCAGGCGATGGCCCAGATGACGAGGGAACTCGGTCCGGCCGCCGCCGCCGCCGCGATCCACCGCAGGCCCACCACGGCGACGATGAAGAAGAGCACCACGTCGCCGACGCCGAGGACGCGGCGGAGCTGCCCGGGGCCGGTCACGCCGACACCCGGCGTCGTTCGCGCCACCGCCGGCGGGCCCCCGCCACGAGGCCGCCGGCAAATCCGATCACGAGCGCCAGCATCACGCTCTCCGCAAAGAGGGGGGCCAGGTACGGGATGGACGGGAGGGTCCGCGCCACCGGGGCCGGGAGGATGGCCCAGGTGATGAGCGTCCCCAGGGAATTGTCCACGATGCACACGACGGCGCCGGCGAGCGCGGCGATCAGCCGGCCGCCGCAGTCGTACGCGACGAAGCCCGCCAGGAAGTACATCGCGAGGGATAGGATGAAGATCGCGGGGCCGTGATACCAGCCGAAGGCCCGGGCGAGCACCGCCCACGCCGCGTCGACCAGGAGCATCAGGCCGCAGAGTGCCACCAGCAACGGCGCCAGCCGACGCTCCGGAGCCGGGTCGGGCGCGGTCACCGGTTCACGGAGCGGCCGTCAGGCGGCGGCGCCAGCTGGAGTAGGCGACATGCACGAGCCCCCCGGCAACGCCAAGCCCGGTGCCGTACACGACCACCGTCCCCACCACATACGCAATGAACCCGAAGCCGGGCCATCCTCCTGGCGGACGCCCGGGTCCCATGATCCAGCTCACCGCCCAGCCGATGGAGGCGTCCACCAGCGCGGTGAAGGCACCACCCAGGGCACCCAGCGCGATGCCGTAGCTTGCCTCCACCGGCGCCGTCGCACCCGTGCATCGGGCCGCGAAGAACCCGGAGAGCGCATAGATGGTGTACGAGACCCACGCCGTACGGTCGTAGTCGAAGCCGTACCGCATCGTGGCCAACGCAGCGATCACGTCGAGGAGCACGATCGCCACGCCGGACAGCGCCAGCACGGCGCCCAGCTTGCGGGTGACCATCGGGCAGGATTGCCCCAGACATCAAGGGTGATGCTCAGGAAGGGATCGCATAAGATGGCGGCGAAGTACCCTCCCGTCCACTCCCCCCGTCAGCCCGCCGGCACCCCCCTCGGCGCCGAGGCGATCCACGCCTCCGCCGGCTCCAGGTCGCGGAACACCTGCACCTGCTCCGGCGAATCGTCCCGCAGGAGCTGGTACATCCGCGCCAGGGCGAAGATGGTGGCGCTCCGGGTCACGATCGCGATCCGCCACCCCACCCGGTGCCGGTCGAGCCGGTCGCTGATGAGCACCGCGATGGCCCGGACGCCGCGCGGCGTGACGCCCACGCGCGTCACCGGCAGGCAGTCGAGCAGCTCGTGCATCCCCGGCCGGTGCCGGGGGTCGGCGTACATGGCCTCGACCGTGTCGGTGAGCTCGGCGTCGGTGACCACGCCGGAAGCGGAGAGCCGTACGACGTGGTCCTCCGTGTCGAACTCAAAT
>DATIEF010000006.1:0-5597 GCA_035455865.1 Gemmatimonadales bacterium
TATTGCATATTTATGCACTATGCACAAGCGCCTCATCGCCCTCGCCTTCTCCGGCGGGCTCGACACCTCGTGGTGTGTTCCCCATCTCACAGACCTCGGTTGGACGGTGCACACCGTCTTCGTGGACACCGGCGGCACCACGCCGGAGGACCGCGCGGCGGTGCGGGCGCAGGCGCTGGCGGTGGGCGCGGCGGAGCACCACGAGGTGGACGCGCGGGCGCAGGTGTTCACGCGGTTCGTCCGCTTCCTCATCCAGGGCAACGTGCTCCGGGGGGAGGTGTACCCGCTGAGCGTGGCGGCGGAGCGGACCCAGCAGGCCATCGCGGTGGTGGACGTGGCCCGCTCGATCGGCGCGGCGGCGGTGGCCCACGGGTCCACCGGTGCCGGCAACGACCAGATCCGTTTCGACGTGGCCTTCCGGGTCCTGGCGCCGGACCTCGAGATCGTCACGCCCATCCGCGAGCAGAACCTCCAGCGCGCCGATGCCATCGCCGATCTCAAGCGGCGGGGGCTCCCGGTACCCGGGCAGGCGGGCGCCTACTCCATCAACCGCGGGCTCTGGGGCACCACCTGGGGCGGCGGCTGGACCCACGATCCGTGGGCCGGGCCGCCGGCGGAGCTGCTCGATCCTCCGGCGGATGCGCCGGCGCCCCGAGAGATCGTGCTGGCCTGGAAGGGCGGACTTCCGGTGGCGCTCGACGGCGCCGCCGCCGAGGGCGCGGAGCTCGTCGACCGCATAAACCTGCTGGCCCGCGCCTACGGGTTCGGGCGAGACATCCACGTCGGCGAGACGACGATCGGCATCAAGGGGCGGGTCGGCTTCGAGGCCGGCGCGGCGCTCCTCCTCATCCGCGCCCACCGGGAACTCGAGAAGCTGGTGCTCACCAAGTGGCAGGCGTTCTGGAAGGATCAGCTGGCGCGCTTCTACGGCGACCGCCTGCATGAAGGGCAGTACTTCGACCCGGCGCTCCGCGACATCGAGGCGCTACTCACGAGTTCGCAGGCGCGGGTCGAGGGGGAGACCCGGGTGCGGCTGGCACCGGGGCGGTTCCAGGTGGTGGGGGCGCGGAGCCCCTATTCGATGATGGACCCCGCCGTGGCCACCTACGGCGAGGACAACCGGCTCTGGACCGGCGACGAGGCGCGGGGCTTCGCGCGGGTCTCGGCGATCCCGTCGCTCATCGCCCGCCGGGCGGGGGAGGACTGAGATGGTCGTCACCACGCGTGTCCGGCTCGATCGCATCGCCTCGTCCACCAAGAACGCGCGGCTCGGCCCCGACGTGATCGTGGGCAACGAGATCGTGGCTGCCGAGGGTTACGTCCTCGCGGTGCGGATCCTGGAGGACAAGCCGACCTACAACACGCTCGAGGACCTGGCCGGGCGGATGGTATCGCTCCGCGCCGGCGACGTCCTGGCCGGCACCCTCGGCGCCCGCCGCGCGCTCCGGGGCTACGCCGGCGAGGTGCCGGGTCACATCGCCACCGGCGACATGATCAACGTCCTCAACCTCGGCGGCATCCTCGGCCGCTGCACCTCGGTCAACCCCGAGATCGGCCAGCCGTTCAAGGCCGAGGTGCTCGGCGCCATCCTCGCGTTCCCCGAACTGGGCGACCGGGTGGGCCGGCCGGCGCACATCCGCGACGGCGCCGTTCCGACCGCCGACCGGCTGCAGCTCGACGCACCCGTGGTGTACGTGGCAGGCACCTGCATGAACGCGGGGAAGACCGTCGCGGCCACCGAGCTCGTGCGCGGGCTGTCGCGCGCGGGGCTCCGGGTGGCGGCGGCCAAGCTCACCGGCGTCTCGCTGATGCGCGATTCGCTCTCGATGCGCGATGCCGGGGCGGTGGCGGCGCTCACGTTCAACGACGCCGGTGCCGCGAGCACCCACGCCGGGATGACCGTCGGCGTGGCGAAGGGGATCTTCAACCGCCTCGCCGGCGAACGGCCCGACGTGATCGTGGCCGAGCTGGGCGACGGCATCCTGGGTGAGTACGGGGTGCAGGACATCCTGCAGGATCGCGAGCTGGCGGCCGCGGGCGCCGCCTACGTGATGGCGGCACCCGATCCGGTCGGGTGCTGGGGCGCGGTGGAGCTGATGCGGGAGCGGTTCGGGCTCCCGGTCGCGGTGCTCACCGGCCCGGCCACCGACAACGAGGTCGGCCGCGACTACATCCGCGCGTCGCTCGGCGTCCCCGCCTTCAATGCGCGGCGTGACGCCGACGGGCTCGTGGGCGTGGTGCAGGAGGCGCTGGCCCGCTGGCCCGCACCCGCCGCCGCGGCGCCGGCGTGAAGGTCGCCGTCATCGGCGCCGCCGGGTACGCCGGCGGCGAGCTCCTCCGCATCCTGCTCGGGCACCCCGAAGTGACCGACGTCGTGGCCACCAGCCGGAGCCAGGCCGGAAAGCCGCTGGCCGAGGTCCATCCGCAGCTGGCGACGCTCTCCGACCGGAAGTTCCTCGCGGCCTCGCCGGCGGAAGCGGCCGGCGGGCGGGACGTGGTCTTCCTGGCCCTGGAACATGGCGAGTCTTCGAAGGTGGCCGGCGCGGTGCTCGAGGCGGCCCCCGGGATCGTCATCGACCTTGCCGCCGACTTCCGCACCGCCGACGTCACGCTCTACGAGCGGTTCTACGGCCCGCACCCGTCGCCCGAGCTGCTGCCCCGATTCACGTACGCGCTCGCCGACGTCGCCGGGACGGCGCTCGGGGGGAAGCGCACGCTCGCCGCCCCCGGCTGCTTCGCGACCGCGGCGCAGCTGGCGCTCTATCCGCTCCGGCAGGCGGACGTTTCGCCCTCGCTCTTCGCCATCACGGGGTCGAGCGGCGCCGGCGTATCGCCGCGGCCCACCACCCATCACCCCGCGCGGGCGAACAACGTGTTCGCGTACAGCGTGCTGGGGCACCGGCACGAGGCGGAGATCCTCGAGCGGTGGCGGGAGTGGGGCGCGAGCGGGGCGGAGCCGAGGCTGATGACGCACTCGGGCCCCTTCGTGCGCGGCATCTATCTCACGCTCCACGCGCGGAGCGAGCGGGGCGGGCTCTCCGCCGAGCTTTACTCGCGGGCGTTCGCCGGGCGGCCGTTCGTACGGATCCTGCCGCACGCGCCGGAGCTCACGCATTGCGTCGGGACCAACTACGCCCTGATCCACGCGGCCTCGAACGCGGCCGGCACCGAGATCCAGGTGATGGTGGCCATCGACAACCTGGTCAAGGGCGCCGGGGGCCAGGCGATCCAGGCCATGAACCTTTCACTCGGCCTCCCGGAGACGGCGGGGCTCGAGTTCGGGGGGATGTTCCCTTGTTGACCGTGAACGGACGCTCCGACGCTCCGGCGGTGGCCGGCACCGCACTGCTGGCCACCTACGCCCAGATGCCGGTGCGGCCGGTGCGTGGCGAGGGGAGCTGGCTCATCGAGGCCGACGGCACCCGCTGGCTCGACGCGTACGGCGGGCACGCCGTCGCCTCGACCGGGCATTGCCACCCGAAGGTGGTGCGCGCCATCCAGGAGCAGGCCGCGCGCCTCGTCTTCTATTCGACGGCCGTGCCACTCCCGCAGCGCGAGTTACTGGCGGATGCGCTGGTGGCCCGGATGCCGGCGCCCCTCAGCAAGGTGTTCTTCTGCAATTCGGGCGCGGAGGCCAACGAGAACGCCCTCCACCTGGCGCGGAAGTGGACCGGCCGGTCGAAGGTCGTCTCGGTGTCCGGCGGCTGGCACGGCCGTACCGTCGCGACGCTGGCCGTGACCGACGGCGAGCACTACCAGTCCTTCGCGAAGCGGGCCGGGATGCCGCTGTCGGTCAAGGTGCCGTTCGACGACGTCGCCGCGATGCACGCGGCCGTCGACGCCGACACCGCTGCCGTGATCGTCGAGCCGGTGCAGGGAATGGGCGGGGCGCGGGACGCGTCGGTCGCGTTCCTCCGCGCCGCGCGCGAGGCGTGCGACCGGCACGGCGCCGCGCTCATCTTCGACGAGGTCCAGTGCGGCGTCGGGCGCTCGGGCACCTTCACCGCCGCCGGCGCGGTGGGCGTCGTTCCGGACCTTCTGACGATGGCCAAGGGGCTCGCCTCCGGCATCCCGATCGGCGCCACGGTGGCCGCGACCCGCGTGACCGCCGACGTCCGCCCCGGCGACCTTGGCAGCACCTTCGGCGGCGGCCCCGTGCCGTGCGCGGCGGCGCTCGCCACGCTCGAGGTGATCGACGAGGAAGGCCTGCTGGCCAACGTGCGCGCGATGGAGGATCGCCTGCGGCGCGGCGCCCTGGCGCTCGGCGTGCCGAAAGTGACGGGGCGGGGGCTCCTCCTCGGGCTCTGGCTCGACCGTCCGGCCAAGCCGGTGCAGGAAGCGCTCTGGAAGCGCCATGTGCTGGTGGGCACCGCGGGGGAGCGGGTCATCCGCCTCCTCCCGCCGCTCTCCATTTCGGTGTCGGAGGCCGACCAGCTCCTCGCCGCGCTGGGGGAGGCGCTCCGGTGAAGCGCGACTTCCTGGCGATGGAGGCGTGGAGCCCGGACGAGATCGACGGGCTGCTGGCGCTCGCCGCGCGGGTCAAGCGCGGGGAGTTCCCGGGCGGGCTCGAGAAGAAGGTGCTGGCGGCGGTGTTCATGGACCCGAGCCTCCGGACCCGCGCCAGCTTCGAGACGGCGATGTTCCTCCACGGCGGGCACGCCGTGATCCTCGAGCCGGGGAAGGGGAGCTGGAGCCTCGAGACCGAACTCGACGCGGTGATGGACGGCACGACCGTCGAACACATCATCGAAGCGGCGCGCGTCCTCGGCCGCTACGCCGACGCGCTGGCGGTGCGGAGCTTCCCCCGCGGCACCGACTGGGCCAAGACCCGGCAGGACGAGGTCATCGGCAACTTCGCCCGGTACTGCGAGAAGCCGGTCATCAACATGGAATCGGCGCGGCGGCATCCCTGCCAGGGGCTGGCGGACGCGCTGACCCTGCGCGAGCACCTCGGCGAGACCCGCGGCAAGCGCTTCGTCCTCTCCTGGGCCTGGCACCCGAAGGCGCTCCCGACCGCGGTGCCCGCCAGCGCGGCGATCGCCGCGGCGCAGATGGGGATGGAAGTGGTCATCGCGCGACCCGCGGGCTACGACCTCGATCCCGATGACATGACCGCCATCGGCTCGCTCGCCGGCGCGCGCGGAGGCTCCGTCCGGGTGACCGATGATCTCGACGGCGCGCTGGCCGGGGCGCACGCGGTCTACCCCAAGTCGTGGGGCGCGCTCGGCCTCTTCGGGCGGCCGGAGGAGGAGTCGGCGTTCCGCGCCGGGCTCCGCGGGTGGCGCGTCACCCAGGAGCGGCTCCGGGCCACCGCCGGCGGGAAGGGGATCGTGCTCCACTGCCTCCCGGTGCGCCGCAACGTCGAGCTCGACGGCGCGGTGCTCGACGGCCCCAACTCGGTGGTGGTCGACGAGGCGGAGAACCGGCTGCACGTGCAGCGGGCGCTGTTGCTGGAGCTTATCGGTAAGCGGTGAGCGGTAAGCGGTGAGAGGGAAAAGGGAAGAGAGAATAGGGAATAGGAACGAGGGAAGTTGTTACCTTCGCGCTGATAGCTGATAGCTGATAGCTGATAGCTGATAGCTGATAGCTGATAGCTG
>DATIEF010000007.1:0-2515 GCA_035455865.1 Gemmatimonadales bacterium
CGGCACCGGCATGGTGGCGAACGCAGGAACGGCCGGCGTGGGCGCCACGCACATCCCGATATCAGCGCAGTGTGGCTGCGCCTGGACGGCGGCGCCCGTCATCCGGTGATGGGACGCCATGTCGTGGCAGGACACCGGCGCCGTGTCCGGAATGAGGCACAGCGCCGCCCCGCCCAGCGGCTGGAGCTGGAGCATGAGGAGCAGGGTCGCGGCGATGCGAAGGCGCACGATGCGAAGCTAGCGGGTGGTGAACGTGAAGACCATCCCGTACATCCCGTTGCCGCCGGCCCACCCGGCGCCCATCTCCTGGCCCGCCATCGGGCCGCCCCCGCCCATCATCCCCGAGCCGGTCATCATCCCGCCGGTGGCCCACTGGCCTCCCATCCCGGTCCCGTGCGTTCCAAGGCCCACCGAGTCGCCTCGAGCGTCCATCATGCCGCCGCCCACGTGCACCGTGTAGGCGGTCGCACCGTGCAGCGGGTTGGTCGGCGTCAGTGTGAGGGTGAGCGAATCCGGCGACCACGCGGCGCTGCACCCGACCAACGCGCCGGTCACATCGCCCTGGTGCAGCGTCATGTACCCCTGCATCGCCGGCATCATCGCATGATCGAACCGCAGGGTGATCGACGCCATCGTATCGACGGCGGTAGCGCCGCCCGCCGGAACGATCGCGGCGAGTGACGCCTGCACCGACGGCGTCCCCGTCGGCGCGGTGGCGGCCGTCGTGCAGGCAAGGCTCCCGGCCGTCAACGCGGCCGCCATCCACACGCTCCAACGCCGGTCGAACATCGTACCCCCTTGGCCCATGACGCACCTGACCCAAGGACGATACCTACCACGTGGGGTGGGAGCGCTCGATGAATCGACCGTGAAGACCGACTCAGGAACCGAAGGAGGCGGCCTGCACGTTGAGGCGCGAAGGGCAAAGAGGGCTCCCGGTCTCGATCTCAACCGGGAGCCCTCTCGCCTCTTACCGCTCACCTCTTACCTCTTACCTATTTGAGGAACAACAGCTCCCGATACGTCGGCAGCGGCCATACCTCCGCCGCCACCTGGGTCTCGAGCTGGTCGGCGTGCTCCCGCACCTTGGCCATCGCCGGGCGGACCTTCTTCTGCATGTGCACGGCGTGGGCGTTCGGGTCATCGTCGTGGTGCGCGGCCACCTGTTCCAGCGCCACCACCGCGTCGCGGAAGCGCCCCACGAGGGCCACATACTCCCGGAGCTGCGCGGCCTGGTCGGCCGACTTGACCCCCGCCCCTTCGATGGCCGAGAGCGCCCGCGCCATCCGCTCCTGATACGTCAGCGCCGCCGGCAGGATCTGGGTCCGGGCCATCGTGATCATCGTCTCCGCCTCGATGCCCAGCTGCTTCACGTACTTCTCGACGGCGATGTGGGCGCGGGAATCGACCTCGGACTTGCTGAGCACGCCGTACTTCCGGAAGAGGTCGACGTTCTTCCGGGCGCTCAATGCCGGGAAGGCGGCCACGGAATCCGCGAGGTTCGGAAGCCCGCGCCGCGCCGCCTCCTTATGCCACTCGGCCGAGTAGCCGTCCCCGTCGAAGATGACCCGCTTGTGGTCCTTGATGAGCTTCTTGAGCACCGACACGACGGCGGCCTGGAGCCGCTGGGGCGTGGGGTTCTTCCCCGCCGCTCGCTCCAGTTCCCCGGCCAGGTGGTCGAGCGATTCGGCCACGATCACGTTGAGGACCGTGTTGGGCCAGGCGATGGTCTGGGCCGAGCCCACGGCGCGGAACTCGAACTTGTTGCCGGTGAAGGCAAAGGGCGAGGTGCGGTTGCGGTCACCGGAGTGGCGCGGCAACTGGGGAAGCGTGGTGGCGCCGAGATTGAGCGTGCCACCGCGGAGGGTGCGCCGCGGCGCGCCCTTCTCGACCTGGGCCAGGATGTCGGAGAGCATGGCGCCGAGGAAGACCGAGATGATCGCGGGCGGGGCCTCGTTGGCGCCGAGGCGGTGGTCGTTCCCCGCCGAGGCGACGCAGGAGCGGAGCAGGTCGGCGTGGAGGTCCACCGCGCGGATCACGGCGCAGAGGAAGACCAGGAACTGGGTGTTGGTGTGGGTCTCGTCCTGGGGGTCGAGGAGGTTCACCCCGGTGTCGGTGGCCATCGACCAGTTGTTGTGCTTCCCCGACCCGTTCACGCCGGCGAACGGCTTCTCATGGAGCAGCACCTGGAGCCCGTGCTTCGGGGCCACCTTGCGGAGCGTCTCCATGAGCATCATCTGGTGGTCGCTCGCGATGTGGCTCTGCTCGAAGAGCGGCGCGATCTCGTACTGCCCCGGGGCCACCTCGTTGTGCCGGGTCTTCACCGGCACGCCAAGCTTGTAGAGTTCCCCCTCGGAATCGTGCATGTAGGCGAGCACGCGCGAGGGGATCGACCCGAAGTAGTGGTCCTCGAGCTGCTGCCCCTTCGGGGGCTTGGCGCCGAAGAGGGTCCGCTCGCAGTTCAGGAGGTCGGGCCGGAGGTGGTAAAGCTCCTCGTCGATCAGGAAGTACTCCT
>DATIEF010000008.1:0-2416 GCA_035455865.1 Gemmatimonadales bacterium
CCTGCGCACCGGGGCGGTCGTGCGACCGGACTGCCGGCCGCGCCACCTGCACCGCTGACTCGAACGTGACCTCACCGAAGAACGCCATCGCCATCGGCCCCGACCACTTCGCCTCCCGGCACATCGGCCCCCGGCCCGCCGACATCGCCGCGATGCTCGCGACCGTGGGCTACGAGTCGGTCGACGCCCTCATCGACGCGATCGTCCCCGCCGGGATCCGGCTCCGGCGTCCGCTCGACCTCCCGGCGGCGCAGAGCGAGTCCGAGGTGATGGGCGCGCTCAAGGCCCTCGCCGCGAAGAACGAGATCTTCCGTTCCTACATCGGGATGGGGTATCACGACACGATCGTGCCGCCGGTCATCCAGCGGAACATCCTGGAGAACCCCGGCTGGTACACGGCGTACACCCCCTACCAGGCCGAGATCTCCCAGGGCCGGCTCGAGGCGCTGCTCAACTTCCAGACGATGGTGGCGGACCTGACCGGCCTGCCGATCGCCAACGCCTCGCTCCTCGACGAGGGCACCGCCGCCGCCGAGGCGATGCACCTGACCCACGCGGTGACGACGCACACCGGCGCGCTCCGCTACATCGTCGACGAGCACTGCCATCCGCAGACGATCGCCGTGGTCCGGACCCGCGCCGCGCTCCGCGGCATCGAGGTGGTCGTGGCGGAGCCGGCGCAGTTCCGCTTCGGCCCCGGCGTCATCGGCTGCCTGGTGCAGTACCCGGGCTCCGACGGCGAGACCCGCGACTTCCGGGCGCTGGTCGACCAGGCGCACGCGGCCGGCGCCCTCGTCACCGCCGCCACCGACCTCCTGGCGCTCTGCCTCCTTGCGCCGCCCGGCGAATGGGGCGCGGACATCGCCGTCGGCAACTCGCAGCGGTTCGGCGTCCCGATGGGGTACGGCGGGCCCCACGCGGCGTTCTTCGCCACGACCGAGGCGCACAAGCGCCACCTCCCCGGGCGCATCATCGGCCTCTCGAAGGACCGGGCCGGGCGGCCCGCACTCCGGATGGCGCTGCAGACGCGCGAGCAGCACATCCGCCGGGAAAAGGCCACCAGCAACGTGTGCACCGCGCAGGTGCTGCTGGCGGTGATGGCCGGGATGTATGCGGTGTGGCACGGCCCCGATGGCCTCAAGCGCATCGCCGAGCGGACCCACGCCCGCGCCGCGCTCCTCGCCGAGGCGCTCAAGCGACTCAAGTACAAGGTGGTGCACGAGTCGTTCTTCGACACCGTTGCGGTCGACGTCGATGCGTCGTTCACCCCCCAGGTCATCGACGCGATGCGCGCCGCCCGCATCAACGTGCGCCAGGTCTCGGCCACCCGCTTGAGCGCATCGGTCGACGAGACCACCACCAGCGCCGACATCGAGCGGCTGGCCCTCGCCTTCAACCTCGGCCGGCCGCTCCCCTTCAAGCTCGACGACCTCACGCCGGCCCCCGAGCTCTCGACCCCGAAGGCGCTCCGCCGCACCTCGGCGTTCCTGACCCACCCCGTCTTCCACCGCCACCGGTCGGAGACGGAGATGCTCCGGTACCTCCGGAGCCTCGAGGCCCGGGACCTCTCGCTCACCTCGGCGATGATCCCGCTCGGCTCGTGCACGATGAAGCTCAACGCGTCGGCCGAGATGTACCCGATCAGCGAGCCCGGGTTCGCCCGGCTGCATCCGTTCGCGCCGGTGGAGCAGACGGCGGGATACCAGGAGCTCTTCCGCACCCTCGAGGCGTGGCTCGCGGAGATCACCGGATTCGCGCGCGTGTCGCTCCAGCCCAACGCCGGATCCCAGGGCGAATTTGCCGGGCTCGCGGTGATCCAGGCCTGGCACCGCGCCCGCGGCGAGGGCCACCGCAACATCTGCCTCATCCCCGCGTCGGCGCACGGCACCAACCCGGCCAGCGCCGTGATGGCCGGCCTCGAGGTCGTCGCCGTCCGGACCGACGCCCAGGGCAACATCGACGTCGCCGACCTCAAGGCGAAGGCGAAGGAGCACGAGGCCCGGCTGTCCGCGCTGATGGTGACCTACCCCTCGACCCACGGCGTCTTCGAGGGGTCGATCGCCGAGATCTGCCAGGTGGTCCACGCGCACGGCGGGCAGGTCTACATGGACGGCGCCAACATGAACGCCCAGGTCGGCCTCTGCCGTCCGGGCGACATCGGCGCCGACGTCTGCCACCTGAACCTGCACAAGACCTTCTGCATCCCGCACGGCGGCGGCGGCCCCGGCGTGGGGCCGATCGGCGTGGCGGCGCACCTGGCGCCGCACCTCCCCGGCCATCCGGTGATCCCGGTGGGGGGCGCCGAGCCGGCGGGCACGATCTCCGCCGCGCCGTGGGGCAGCGCCTCGATCCTGCCGATCTCCTGGGCGTACATCGCGCTGATGGGCCCCGACGGGCTGACCGCGGCCACCCGCAT
>DATIEF010000009.1:0-4547 GCA_035455865.1 Gemmatimonadales bacterium
CCCGCGTCGGGAAGGTCCCGCTCGCGCGGGTCGTCCACGGTCACCGCCACCACTTCGTGCCTTGCCGCGAGCTGGCGGAGCGGGCGCTCCCACCCGGCGGCCGCGAAGTCGGAGAGCACCACCACGATGCTGCGATGGGACAGGAGCCGGCTGGCGTACGAGAGCGCCGCGGCGAGGTCGGTCCGGCGCCCCCGGGGCGTGAAGGCCACGAGGTCGCGGATGACCCGGAGCGCGTGGCGGCGTCCCTTGGCCGGCGGGATGACCCGTTCCACCGTGTCACTGAAGAGGAGCGCGCCTACCCGGTCGTTGTGCTCCGCCGCCGCGAGCGCCAGCACCGCCGACACCTCGACCGCGAGCGCCGCCTTGGTGACCGGATGCCCGAAGCGGGTGGAGCCCGACTGGTCGACCACGAGGAGCACCGTGAGCTCGCGTTCCTCGGTGAACGTCTTGACGAAGGGCGCGCCGAGGCGGGCGGAGACGTTCCAGTCGATGGAGCGGAAGTCGTCCCCCTCCTCGTAGGCGCGGACCTCGGCGAACTCCATCCCCTGACCGCGGAACACCGAGCGGTATTCCCCGGCAAAGAGGGCCGTGACGAACCCGCGGCTCCTCAGTTCGAGCCGCTTGACCTGCTTGAGGACGGAGGGGGAAATGGCCGGCATCGGCGTTCACCGAAGAAGACGTGAGACGTGAGACGTGAGAGGTAAGAGGTAAGACGTGAGAGAGATCTGGCGATGGCCGGTCGGCCCACTGCGCGCTCGGCCCGCCCTCGTCTTACGTCTCACGTCTCACATCTCACCTCTCACGGTACGGGCACCGCCTCCAGCACCCGCGCGATCACCCGGTCGGAGTCGACCTCCTCGGCCTCGGCCTCGAAGGTGAGCACCAGGCGGTGGCGCAGCACGTCGGGCGCCATGGCCTTCACGTCCTCGGGCACGACGTAATTCCGTCCCCGGAGGAACGCATGGGCGCGCGCCGTCTGCGCCAGCGCGAGCGACGCCCGGGGCGAAGCGCCGAACGCGATGAGCGGCTTCAAGTCGTGGAGCCCGACGAGCCCCGGATCGCGGGTGGCGCGGACCAGGTCGACGATGTAGTCCACGAGCTTCTGGTCGATGTAGACGCCGAGGACCGCCTTCCGCGCCGCCAGGATCCCGGCGGGATCGAGCACCCGCGACACCGGGATCGGCACCCCGCCGCTCATCCGGAGCAGCACCTCGCGCTCCTGCTCCCGGGTCGGATAGCCCACCCGTACCTTGAGGAGGAAGCGGTCGAGCTGCGCCTCGGGGAGCGGATAGGTGCCCTCGCTCTCGATCGGGTTCTGGGTGGCGAGCACCAGGAAGGGCTCAGGGAGCGGGTAGGCCGTACCACCGATCGTGACCTGGTGCTCCTGCATCCCCTCGAGCAGCGCCGCCTGGACCTTGGCGGGCGCGCGATTGATCTCGTCGGCCAGGACCACGTGCGCGAAGAGCGGACCCTTCTTGACCGTGAACTCCGCCGTCTTCTGGTCGAAGACCATCGTGCCGATCACGTCGGCCGGGAGGAGGTCGGGAGTGAACTGGATGCGTGAGAAGCTCGCGTGGACGATCTCGGAGAGGGTCCGGACCGCGAGCGTCTTGGCGAGCCCCGGCACCCCCTCGAGCAGGACGTGACCACCGGTCAGGAGCCCGATGAGGAGGCGCTCGACCATCGCCTCCTGACCCACGATCCGGCGCGCGACCTCCTGCACCGCGGCCTGTACCGGCGCGGCTTCAGCGGCGACTTGTGCGGAGGAGCGGGGAGCGGTCATGGAGTGGTCATTGGTCGTGGGTCGTTAGTCGTGGGTCACGGGTCGCGGGTCACGGGTCGCGGGTCGCGGGTCGGGGGTCGTGAAGCACGCACGCCGGTCACGATGCGGTCGATCGAAAGTGCACGTCATCACACGACCCGTGACCCACGACCCGCGACTCACTCGTGATCCTCATCCAGCTTGATCGCCGCATACAGCGCCTTGGTCTCCTGGCCGGTGAGCGGCCGCGACCGCCCCACCGGGAGCTCGCCGAGACGGATCGGGCCGTACGCCAGCCGGGCCAGCCGGTCGACCTTGCAGCCCATCGCCTCGCACCACTTGCGGACGATGCGGTTGCGTCCCTCGCGGAGCGTCACGTCCACGATGCTCCGCCCTTCCTTGCCCGGCCGCACCCGCACCTGCTCCGCCACCACCGGGTGGCCGTCGACCACCCACTTCTTCGTCACCAGGCCCTCGAGCTCCTTCGGGTCGCGACCGTGGACCAGCGCCGTGTACCGCCGGGCCAGGTGGTACTTCGGGTGGGTCAGCCGGTGCACCGCCTCGCCGTCGGTGGTGAGGAGGAGGAGCCCCGTGGTCATCACGTCGAGACGCCCTACGTACGTGAGCCCCGCGGGATTCGAGATGAAGTCGAGGACGGTGCGGCGGCCCTCCTCGTCCTTGGCGGTCGTCACGACCCCCATCGGCTTGTGGAACGCGAGCCAGCGGCGCTCGACGGCCCGCACCGCCTTGCCGCCCACGGTGATCTTCTGGCGCGCCGGGTCGACCTTCTGGCCCAGGGTCGCGACCTTCCCGTCGACCCGCACCTTCCCCTGCTCGATCAGCTCCTCCGCCGCGCGGCGGGAGGCGATCCCCGCCTGCGCCAGCGCCCGCTGCAGCCGCATCTCGCTCATCGGTCCGCCGGGACGGACGCCGCCGAGTCGGCCTCGGGCTCCAGGGGCTTGGGCGGCTGGAGCGCCACCGAGAGCTCCTCGGTGCGCGGCAGGTCCGCCAGATCCTTCAGCCCGAGCAGTTCCAGGAAGTACGGCGTCGTCCCATAGAGCAGCGGCCGGCCCAGCGCCTCGCTCCGCCCCACCACCTCGATCAGCCCCCGCTCCTGGAGAGCGCGCAGCACCCCGCCGGCGTTGACGCCGCGGATCTCCTCGATCTCGGCGCGGCCCACCGGTTGGCGGTAGGAGATGACCGCCAGCGTCTCGAGCGCGGCGCCGGTGAGCTTGGGCGTGCGCACCGCGAACTGCGCGGCCTCGATGGCCTGGGCAAAGTGGGGCCGGGTCAGCACCTGGAACCCGCCGCCCAGCTCCACCAGCTCCACCGAGTGCTGGTCGAAGTCATAGTGCTCCCGCAGCTGGTCGAGCGCGGTCCGCACGTCGGCGAGCGTCGCCTCGGCGTCGAGGGTCTGGAGCTCCTCGACCGTCAAGGGACGCGCCGCGCTCCAGAGCGCGGCTTCAATCAACTGGGCGAGTGGGGTCACGGCGGATCACCATCGGCGCGAAGGGCGCCGGCTGGAAGAGGTTGACGCGCCCGTGCTTGGCGAGCTCCAGCAGGGCAAGGAAGGTCGACAGCACTTCGACGATCGTGGGCCGCGGCCCCAGCGCCTCGAGCCAGCCCACCTCGCCGCTGGCGTCGAGGAGTTCGAGCACCCGCCGGGTGGCGCCCTCCACGTCGAGCGCCCGGGGCACCACGCGGTGCAGCACCGGGTCCGGGATGCCGGCGATGACCCGTTCGACCGCCTGCAGGAGCGCCAGGATGTCGAGCGTGAGCGGCGGCTCGGGAAGTTCCGGCGGCGGGGGGAGGTACCCGCGCGCGTACTGCTGCGACCGCCGTTCGTGGGCCCGCTCGAACCAGCGGACGATCTCCTTGATCTGCTGGTACTCGAGGAGCCGCCGCACCAGCTCATGCCGGGGGTCCTCCCAGTCGTCGTCGCCGGTGCGCGGGAGGAGCATCTGCGCCTTGAGCCGCAGCAGGCGCCCCGCCATTTCGAGGTAATCGGCGGCCTGGTTGAGGCCGAGGGCATGGATGACCCGGAGGAACTGCTCCGCGATCCGCGCGATCGGGATGTCCCCGATCTCGATCTGCTCCTCCTTCAGGAGGTGGAGCAGCAGGTCGAGCGGGCCCGAGAACGCCTCGAGCTCCACCACGAACCCGGGATCCGCCCCGAGCGCGGTGGTCGGGGCCGCCGAAGCGGGCGCCGGACCGGTCATCGCGGGCAGACGCGCCCCGGACGGGCCGGCGACAGGGGACGGTGGGTCAGCGGAGATTCCTTGTGCGGGGGCCACTGGGCGGAAGAATAACGCGCCGACCGCCGCCGACAAGCGGTCGCTTGACCGAAGCCCCTGCCGCGCCTAGGTTTAGCGCCTGTTTTTGACCGGCCGCGATCGGCGGCCGCTCCTAAGTCCAGGACCTCGAGGGATTCAGTGCCAAGGATCAAGTCCGCCAAGAAGGCGCTCCGCAAGTCGAAGAAGGCCACCCTCCGCAACCGGGCCCAGCGCTCGGCGCTCCGCGGCGCGGTCAAGCGCGTCCGCAACGCGGCCACGCCGCAGGACGCCCAGGAGGCGTACCGCGCCGCGGCGAGCCTCCTCGACCGGGCCGGGCGGAAGAACCTGATCCACCGCAACACCGCCTCCCGGCAGAAGAGCCGGCTGGCCAAGGCGATCGCGAAAAAGAAGTGAACGGTCAACGGTGAACAGTGAACGGGGGGCTCCGTAACTCACGGTGCCCCCCGTTTCCCGTTGTCTGTTCACTGTTGTCCGTTCACGCTCCACCGGTC
>DATIEF010000010.1:0-7953 GCA_035455865.1 Gemmatimonadales bacterium
CTCTCCGGCGGGGGCGGTGCCGAGGGTCAGGTGGCCGTCAGCCGCGGAGTACCGGGCCACCGGGGCGAAGCGTTCCGCGTCGAACGCGAGGCGCATCCGGTAGAGATCGCCCGGGCGGGCGGCGGCGAGGTGCAGCGACCCGGCGTTGAAGTCGACCTGGACCGCGAGCGACCGGGCGTCTCCCCGCCGATGGCTGGCCTCGAACGCCCGCATCGTCTGGGCGTGGAGCGGTGCTGCCAGCAGCAGCGCCGCGGCTGCGGGGGCCCAGGACCTCACGGCTTGGCCGGCGGGGTGCGGGTGGCGGCGGGGCGCTGGACTGCGGGCACGCCGAACTGCGGCGTGGCCCAGAGGTACTCATCGGTGAGCGCCTCGGGGGGGATGATGCGCCCGGTGAACGCATCGCGCAGGCCCGCACGGGAGAGGAGCGCCGCGCCGAACCCGGCCGTGGCCACCAGCCACGACACGAGGAGCGCCAGGCTCGCGATGATCGTGCCCGCCACCGGCACCCAGCCGAACACGACGTCGCAGGCCCAGAGCGCCATCAGGAACGCCAGCCCGACGAGCAGGTAGCTGTAGCTGTTCATTCCCAGGGCCCGCGCCCCGCCCGCCAGCCGGCGGCGGGTCCACGTCTCGCCCATCGCGTGGGCGGCGCCTAGCAGGCCGCCGAGGATCGCCACCACGGCGAGGAGGATGTAGACCGCCACGGCAAAGGGCACGAGCAGGATCCCCACCAGCGTGAGCGCGAGCCCCACCACCATCATGCCGAAGGTCGGCACCAGCAGCACCTGGCCCAGGAGCCCCACGACCAGTGCGCGTCCGAAGGAATGGGCCACGGTGTCGCCGACGACCTCGAGCTGGGGCCGCGCAAAGGCGACGAGCCCGAACCCGACGACGGCGAGCGTCACGAACACGCCCAGCACGCCGGCCGATCCGGTCAGCAACCGCTGCCACGGCCGGACCACGGCCGGAGCGGATGCGCGGGGGGCGGGGAAGGCGTCGTCGAGCGAGAGGACGCTGCCGTGGATGTCGCCGCCCGTCTCGCGCACCTGTCCGCCGACCGCCAGTACGCTCCCGGTCACGACCGCGCCGGGATGCATCACGATGTCGCCGTCGACGGTGGCCAGGTTGCCACGCAGCGTGCCGAAGATGTCGGCATCGCCGCGGATCACGAGGAGGTGCCCGTCGACCGTCTGGCCCGAGCCGATGCTGAAGTGCCCGAGCCGCGCCTGGCCGCCCGGCACGGTGATGCGCAGGTCGGCAGGGGAGAGCTGGCTGGCGCGGTAGAGCTGGGGCTCCAGGCGGCCGAGGTCGGAGAGGTCGCCCAGGTCCACCGTGAGGCCGCCGGGCGCCGCGGCGGGAATGGCCTGCGGCTCCGTCGAGGCGCCGGGGCTCGCCACCAGGCCGGCCAGGCGCGCCTCGATCGTCTCGGCGGCAGCGGCGTCATCGCCGGAGAGTCCGTCGGGGCGCCAGTTGCGGAGCCTGCCGACCGCAAGGCCGGTGGGAAGGCGGGCGGCGTCGCTCAGCAGGTCCTGCCAGGCGCCCTCGACGTCGCCGCCGGGGGCGTAGTGGCCGGCGGTGGCCCCGTTGATGAGGAGCCGGCCCTGGGCCAGCGTGATGGACAGGTCGGGCCCGTCGGCCATCCGGAGGGTCAGGGTGCGGCTGTCGGAGGAGACGGCCACCTCGTGGTCGCGGACGGTGGGGCCGGGTCCTACATGGAGCAGCTGGCGGAGGAAGGTGATGGGCGTCGCGAACGGGCCGTGGGCACGGAGATGCCCGCCCCGGGCCAGCAATGGGCCGGTCGGGACGACGAGAAGGGCGGCGAGGAGGAGGCTAGGCCTGCGCATGGGGCCCCCGAGCCGCGGGCGTGAGCAAGCGCCGCATCGCGACGATCCCGCTCGCATAGAGCAGGATGCCGAACGCGGAGACGAGCGCCGCACGAGCCGGGGAGCCCAGGAGCGACCGGGCTGCCCCATACCAGGGCTGCTCGGTGACGTTGGAGGCCAGGGTCCGGACCGTGACCCAGAACCACTGGCTGGCCTCACCCGCCACCCACGCGCTGGCGGCGGGGAACGCCTCGGGGTGAGCGAGGCTCCACGCCACGCTCGCCGAGGCGCCCGCCACGACCGCCACCGACGCCGCCACGAGCGCCCGCCAGCGGGGCCCGAGGAGCGACGGATGCGCCACCACGCGCCACGGAGCGCGGGCCGGCGCCGGCGGCACCCGCACCGCCGCCATGACGCGATCGGCGAGTCCGGCGTGCGGCGCGATCACGGGCAGCGCCGCGATCAGGGCCACCACGCGCCGCTCGGCGTGCGCCAGGGCAAAGCAGTCGGGGCAGTCGTCCAGGTGCACCAGACGCCCCGGCGGGAGTTCGCCGGCTAGCCAAAGATCGAGATCTTCAGGCGTCAGGTGCGGGGGTGCGAGTTCGGTCATAACTGGGCTCTCCTACGAGCGGTCTCGACGGCTGGTTTCAGCGCTTCAGGTCCGACAGGTACTCGCGTAACTCGTTGCGGGCGCGGTGGATGTACGTCTTCACCGTGCCCAGTGGGAGGTCCAGCATCTCGGCGATCTCCTCATACGCCCGCCCCTCGACGTGGCGGAGCAGGATGCAGGAGCGGTATTCGGGGCGGAGCTTGCCGATGGCCCGCTCGATGGCGGTGCCGATCTCCTTCGCTTCCAGCTCCTCCAGCGGCGACTCCGCCCGCGATCCGACCTGGAGCGAGGTGGCCTCGATCGCCTCGGCGGTCTCCGCCCCCGGCGCGCCATCGAGCGAGAGCGTGTCGAGCTCCCGCCGCCGGAGTTGGTCGATGGCGGCGTTGTTGGCGATCTTGAAGATCCAGCTGGAGAACTTGTATTCGGGGCGGTACGAATCGAGCGCGTTGAGCGCCTTGATGAACGTCTCCTGCGCCAGGTCCTCGGCCAGCTCCCGGTCGCGGACCATCCGGTAGATCAGGGAAAAGACCGGCCGCTCGTACCGACGGAGGAGCTCACGGTAGGCAGCATCGCTCCCGCGGCGGGCCGCGAGCACGATGTCCTGGTCCGAAGCGCCGGGCGCCGGCGCCGGGCGTTCAGCCACGGACGGGCATCCGGCTTGCGCCGGTGTTTTCGGGCGGGGTAGGTTTGGCGGCTATGTCGGCCACGGAACTCAAGTTACCCGTGACGGGCGGCGCCGAGAAGCGGTCCTACGTCAGGCAGATGTTCGCCGCGATCGCCCCCAGTTACGACCTCCTGAACCACCTCCTTTCGCTCAACGCCGACCGGCGCTGGCGGCGGCTCGCCGTCGACCGGCTGGGCTGGGAGCGCGCCCCATCCGGCCGCTACCTCGACCTCTGCGCCGGCACGCTCGACCTGGCCGCCGAGCTTGCGGGCCGCCCGGGGTTCCGGGGCCAGGTCGTGGGTGCCGACTTCGTGCCGGAAATGCTGGCGCTGGGACGCCACAAGGCCGCGACCGTCCGTCCCCTCACCGCCGATGCGATGGAGCTGCCGTTCGCCGACGCGACCTTCGACGGCGTCACCATCGGGTTCGGGGTCCGGAACTTCAGCGACATCGACGCCGGCCTGCGCGAGGCGGCACGGGTGCTCAAGCCCGGCGCCCGGCTGGTGGTGCTCGACTGCTCCCAGCCGCCGTTCACGCCGTTCCGGGCGCTCTACTATTTCTACTTCCGGCGCCTGCTCCCGCTCATCGGCAAGCTGATCTCCCGGCACGCCGACGCGTACACGTACCTCCCCGAGTCGGTCCTCGCGTTCCCGGGTGCGGAGATGCTGCAGGCGCACATGGAGGGCGCGGGGTTCGAGCGGGTGGAGTACCGGCGGTTGCTGCTGGGGGTCGTGGCGATCCACGTGGGCACGAGGTGCTAGGTTCTAGGTGTGTCGAGGCGCGTAAGTTGGCACCTCGGCTCGTTGGGATGATGTCATCCGGCGGTGAAGTCTCGCGTACTGTTCACGACTCGATTCCGGAGTCAATGGTGGCGGACTTCAAGCGGTTGAAGATCTGGCGGGCCAGCCATGGGCTGAGCGTGAGCGTCTACGCCTTGGTGCGCACGTTACCGCGCGAGGAGGCGTATGGCCTGCGCGCACAGATGACGCGGGCGGCGGGCTCGATACCGGCGAACATCGCGGAAGGTGTCGGACGGGGTGGGGACCGGGAAGTGGCGCGCTTTCTAGATATCGCGCTCGGCTCGGCGATGGAGCTCGAATGTCACGTGCTCCGGGCGCTCGACCTTCGGTATATCGACGTCGATCCTGCTCGCGCATTTCTCGCTGACTTGAACATGACCCAGAAGATGATCGCCAGTCTGCGGCTCAAGATCCGGAGGCGACTTCGCGCGTCCGGCTCCGGACGTCGATCCACAGCACACCTAGCACCCAGAACCTAGAGCCCAGAACCTAGAGCCTAGAACCTAGAGCCTAGAACCTAGGACCCAGCACCTAGTGCCTCAGCGACCATGGCCCGACCTCCAGACTTTCATCGCCGCCCTCGAGGCCCGGGGCGAGCTCAAGCGCGTCAACGTCGAGGTCGATCCCAAGTTCGAGGTCGCCGAGATCGTCCAGCGCGTCATCCGGCAGGGAGGGCCGGCGCTCCTCTTCGAGCGGGTCAAGGGGGCGCGCTTCCCGCTGGTGATGAACCTCTTCGGCGCCGAGCGCCGCATCGAGCTGGCGCTGGGTCGGCACCCGCAGGCCATCGGCCAGGAGCTCCTGGGGCTCATCCAGCGGCTCAATCCACCGTCGCTCAAGGCGTTCTGGGCGGCGCGCGGCCAGCTCCTGCGCGCCCGGCACCTGCGGGCCCGGATGGTGGGGTCCGGCCCGGTGCAGGAGGTGGTGGAGGCGCCGGCGCTCAGCACGCTGCCCAACCTGTGGAGCTGGCCCCGGGACGGCGGGCCGTTCATCACCTGGGGGCCGACGCTCACCGTCTCCCCCGCCAACGGCCGGCGGAACTTCGGGCTCTACCGCCTGCAGGTCTTCGACGACCGCACCACCGGGATGCACTGGCAGTCGATGAAGGGGGGCCGCGGGCACCACTACGAGGCGGAGCGCCAGGGCCGGCCGCTCGAGGCCGCGGTGGTGCTGGGCGGCGACCCGGTCACGATGCTCTCGGCCATCTTCCCGCTCCCCGAGGACTTCGACGAGCTGGGCTTTGCCGGCTACGTGCGGGGCCAGGCCACCCGGCTCGTGCGCGGACGGTCGATCGCGCTCGACGTGCCGGCCAACGCCGAGATCGTCCTCGAAGGGGTGGTGCCGCCCGGCGAGCGCCGGATGGAAGGGCCCTTCGGCGACCACTACGGCCACTATTCCGAGGCGGAACCCTTCCCGGTCTTCCACGTGCGCACGATGACCCGCCGCCGGGCGCCGATCGTGCCGGCGGCGGTGGTCGGGATCCCGCCCCAGGAGGACAAGTGGATCGGCCTCGCCGTGGGCGACATCGTCGGCCCGCTCATCAAGGTCATCAACCCGAGCATCGTGGACCTCTTCGCGTCGGATGACGCGGTGTTCCACAACCTGCTCATCGTGGCGAGCCGGGAGCGCCACCCGAAGGAGGTCCTCAAGACCGCCTTCAACCTCCTCGGCACCGGCCAGCTTGCGCTCACCAAGGTGACGGTGATGGTCCGGGAGGACGTGCCGGTGCGCGATGCCCGCCGGGTGCTGCGGGAGCTCTGGCACCGTTTCGACCCGGGCGAGCGGATGCTCCTCATCCCGACCGCCCCGCTCGACACGCTCGACTACACGTCGTTCACGCTCCACGTCGGGAGCAAGCTCGTGCTCGACGCCACCGGCGATGTGGTCCAGCCGGCGGAGCCGCCGCTCGCGGTCGAGGATCCCGCACGGTCCGACCCGCGGGTCCGGGACCACCGCCTGGTGGAGGGGTTCCTCGTGGTCCGGGTGCGGGAACAACCGCGCGAGGTGCTGCAGCGCCTGGTCCAGTGGGAGGGGCTCGGGCCGGTGCGGTTCATCGCCGCGGTGAGCGAGGACGTCGACCTCGACGACCGGACGAGCCTCATCTGGGGCATCTTCACCCGCTTCGACCCGGCGCGCGACCTGATCTTCCAGGAGCAGCGCTTCGTCGGCGCCAAGCCGGTGTACGGCGGCCGCATCGGCATCGACGCGACCTGGAAGCTCGGGTACCCGCCGGTGGTGGAGATGCCGGAGGAGACGGTGCGGATGGTCGAGCGGCGGTGGGGGGAGTATTTCGGTGAGGGGTGAGCGGTGAGAGGTGAGAGGGAACGGCGTGAACGGGGAACAGTGAACGGTGAACGGGGAACGGTAAAGGATGAACGGTGCATCGGCGAGCACGACCAACGACCAACGACCAACGACCAGCGACTAGCGACCCACGACCCACGACCAACGACCAACGACCCTCGACTCCCAACCATGACCCACGACCCACGACCCGCGACCCGCCGAGAGGGCCAGACCTTCCAGGGACGCTCGCTCCTCGTGCGGTACGTCAACTTCGTCAAGCTGCCGCATACGCTCTTCGCGCTGCCGTTCGCGCTGCTGGGCGTGCTGGCGGCCTCGCGCCGGGCGCCGGTCACGCTGACCACGCTCGGACTCGTGGTGGTGGCGTTCTCCGCCGCGCGCTGGGTGGCGATGGGGTTCAACCGGATCGCCGACCGGGTCATCGACGCCCGGAACCCCCGCACGCTGATGCGGGAGCTGCCGCAGGGAGCGCTGACCCTGGGCCAGGCGTGGGCGTCGGTGGCGGTGGCCGGGGCGCTCTTCGTCCTGGCCGCGTGGCTCCTCAACCCCATCTGCTTTGCCCTCTCGCCGGCGGCCCTGGCCTGGGTCATGGCCTACAGCCTCAGCAAGCGATTCACCAGCCTGGCGCACCTCTGGCTCGGGCTCGGCATGGCCATCGCCCCGGTGGGCGGATATCTCGCCATCACCGGCCGATGGAGCACGCCATGGTGGGTGCTCGTCGCCGTGGCCGTGGCGGTGATGACCTGGGGCGCCGGGTTCGACATCTTCTACGCCCTGCCCGACGAAGGCTTCGACCGCGACGAGGGACTCCGGAGCCTCGTGGTGCGCCTCGGCCAGCGCCGCGCCATCCTCGCCGCCAAGCTCCTTCACGGCGTCACGATCCCCGCGCTCGTCCTGTTCGGGTACGCGGCCGGATTCGGGCTCTGGTACTATTCAGGCCTGGTGGTGGCCGCGATGATCCTGGCTTACGAGCACCAGCTCGTCCGCCCCGGGGACCTCTCCCGGCTCGACGCAGCGTTCTTCACGATGAACGGCGTCATGAGCGTCACGGTGTTCGCGTTCGCACTCCTCGACAGGATGGTCACATGACGGGCAAGAAGAAGCAGGAAGCGGGAAAGGGGCCGGGGCAGAAGGAGACGAAGCCGGCGACCAAGCCGAAGGCGGCGCCCACGCCGCCGGCAGCTCCCGTGGCGAAGGCCGCCACGCCGGCGCCGGCCAAGGCGGCCGAACCCGCGCCTCCGGCCAAGGGGGGGAAGCCGGTGCCGCCGAGGCACGGGATCCCGCTGCCGGCGCACGGCTCGAAGTTCTTCGGCGCGCCGAAACAGGGAAAGCGCCCGGGCCCCCGGGTGCCCCCGGCGCACCCGGTGCATATGCCCACCGGCAACCGGAGGGGCGGCTGAGCGACCGGCCGCTGATCCTCGCGATCACGGGGGCGTCGGGGGCGCCGTACGCGGTGCGGCTCCTCGAGGTGCTGGCGCGTCACCGGGTGCCGACCTGGCTCCTCATCTCCTCGCACGGCCAGCGGCTGCTGCAGGAAGAGTGCGGGATCACGAACGTGGAGGGGCTCAAGGGGGCCACGGGCGGGGATTGGAGCACCATCACCCATTTCCCCGACGGCGACCGCGGTGCCAGGCCGGCGTCAGGGTCGGTGAAGACCCGCGGGATGGTCATCTGCCCCTGTTCGATGGGCACCGCCGGGTCGATCGCCGCAGGCACGAGCCGCTCGCTCATCGAGCGCGCCGCGGACGTGACCCT
>DATIEF010000011.1:0-2637 GCA_035455865.1 Gemmatimonadales bacterium
CCACGCTGCGGGTGCGCTTGAGGTAGAGGAGCGGCCCGCCGACGCCCTCGGCACCGCGGTAGCGACGCGGGAGCGGGCTCACGGGGCCAGTCCGTCGAGCGCCGCCCGCACCGCCCGGCCGCGCGCGTCCAGCTCCGCCGCCGGCGCCAGGCGCAGGGCCGCGAGCAACCCCTCCGGGGTGGCGAGGTCGAGCTGCTCGAACGCCGCGCCGGACGCGAGCGCGCGTTGCGCCCGGGCCAGCAGCGCGTGCGCCAGCGCCGCCAGCAGCCACGTCTTGCCGGTGGGCGAGTACGCATCGTTCGGGTCGTAGGCGCTCTGGCCCAGCACGGTGTCGCGGACGATGCGCGCGCACTCGAGCAGCAGCCGATCGGCATCCTGCAGCGATTCGGGGCCCACCAGCGCCGCGACCTCGCGCAGCTCCCGATCCCGCTGCAGGAGTTCGAGGGTGGCACGCCGAAGTTCGGGCCAGTCCGCGCCGCCGTGCGCCTGGAGCCAGGGCGCGGTGTCGTCGGCGTAGAGGCTGTAGCTCGTCTCCCAGTCGACGGCCGGGAACTGCCGCTGGTGCGCCAGCTCGGGATCGAGCGCCCAGAGCGCGCCCGCCACGCGGAGCGACGCCTGCGTCACGGGCTCCGAAAAGTCGCCGCCGGGCGGCGAGATGGCGCTGATCACGGTGAGCGCGCCCTCCCGCTCGGGCGCCCCGAGCGCGCGCACGTGGCCCGCTCGTTCATAGAACTTGCCGAGCCGGTTCCCGAGGTACGTGGGATAGCCTTCCTCCCCGGGCATCTCCTGGAGCCGCGCGCCGATCTCCCGGAGCGCTTCCGCCCACCGCGACAGGCTGTCGGCCATCAGCGCCACCCGGTACCCCATGTCCCGGTAGTACTCCGCGATGGTGACGCCCACGTACACTGACGCCTCCCGCGCCGCCACCGGCATGTTCGAGGTGTTCACCAGGAGCACCGAGCGGTCCATCACCGAGCGCCCGGTGCGCTGGTCGACCAGGCGCGGGAACTCGTCGAGCACCTCCGCCATCTCGTTGCCCCGCTCACCGCAGCCCACGTAGACGACGACGTCGGCGTCGGCGTACTTCGCGAGCGACTGCTCGATCACGGTCTTGCCGGTGCCGAATCCGCCGGGCACCGCCACGCTCCCGCCCTCGGCCACCGGAAAGAGGAAGTCGAAGACCCGCTGGCCGGTGATGAACGGCGTGCGGAGCGGCATCCGTCCCGCCACCGGACGTGGACGCCGCACCGGCCACCGGTGCGCCAGCGTGAGCGGTGTCCCGTCGGCCAGTCGCCCCACCGGATCCCACACCCCGACGCTCTTCGCCTCGAGCGCCGCGACGGTCCCCGACACGCCGGGGGGCACCAGCACCCGGTGGATGAATCCGGGGCGCTCCTCCACGGTGCCGAGGACATCGCCGCCGGTCACTGACGCGCCGACCGCGATCGCCGGCGTGAAGCTCCACGTTCGTGCCGGATCGAGTGTGGCGATCGACGTGCCGGCGGCAATGAGGTCGCCGCTCGCCTCCGCGATGCGCCGCAGCGGGCGCCCCACCCCGTCGAGCACCGAGCCGAGGAGCCCGGGGCCGAGTTCGACGGTGAGGGGACCGCCCGTGAGCGCCACCGGCTCCCCGATGGCGAGGCCGTTGGTCTCCTCATAGACCTGGAGCGTCCCCCGGTCGCCATCGAGGCGGACCACCTCGGCGAAGAGGCCGCGATGGCCCACCCGCGCCAGCTCGTACAGCGTGGCATCGCGGAGCGGCCGGGCCTCGGCCAGCGCGCCGCTCACCCGCACCAGCGACGGCGTGGTCACCGGAGCCGCACCCGGTAGCCGATGACCTGGCGCAGCAGCTCGACGATGTACGACTCGGCCGCGTCGTGCCGCTCCTCCCAGCGGGGGCCGGGGAACGGCACCAGGATCGGCGTCGGTCGACGCGCCAGGCGCCTCCGGAGTTCGTCCGCCAGCCGGTCGTGGACGGCGTCCTCCACGAGCAGGATGCCGGCGGCGGGATCGGCCAGGAGCTCCTGCACCGCCGCATCGGCGTCCGCGGCCGAGGCCGCCTCGCGCACCGGGAGGCTCGTGAGGCCGAATCCGGGTGCGACCTCGGGGCGGCAGACGACGCGGACGCCGGAGCTCACCGTTCCGCCGTCACAAGCGCCCCAACGAGCGCCGCCCGGGGTGCATCGAGCGCGACCGTCCAGACGATCCGATGCAGGTCGAGGACCTGGGCACGGAGCCGGAGCGCGAACCAGATGAGCGCCATCGGTCCGAGCGGCGCGCGCCGTACGCGGCGGGCCAGCTCCCGCAGGCGCAACCGAAGGACCGCACTTTCGAGTGCCGCGGGATCCCCGGCGCCCCGGGCAAAGAGCTCCGCGTACACCGACCCGGTCAGCGCTTCCGCGAGCCGCGCGCCGGCGGCGCTCGCGTCGCCCGTCGCGATCGCCTCGCGAAAGGCGACGGACGACACCTGCGCGCCGCCCGACAGGAATTGCGACGCGGGAGCCACGTCACGCCCGCCGGTGGCGAGCACCACCGCGGTCAGGGCGTTGTCGAGGTCGATGGACTCCCGGACCGCGTTCCGGAGCGCGGCGTCGTGTGTCCGGTGCGCCGCCCGCCGGTCCTGCTCCGCGCTGGTGC
>DATIEF010000012.1:0-10275 GCA_035455865.1 Gemmatimonadales bacterium
GGTGGAGATGGTGATGCCGGGGGACAACGTGCCGATGACGATCGAGCTGATCACGCCGATCGCGATGGACGAGGGGCTGCGCTTCGCGATCCGCGAGGGCGGCCGGACCGTCGGCGCCGGCGTCGTGACGAAGATCCTGAAGTAGTCGCGAGTCACGGGTCACGGGTCGTGGGGAGGTGCCCCTGACCCGCGACCCCTGACCCGCGACTTCCAAATAGCGAGGACGCAATGCCGCGCGAAAAGGTGATCCTGGAGTGCACCGACTGCAAGAGTCGGAACTACTTCACGGACAAGAACCGGCGGAAGCACCCCGAGCGGGTGGAGTGGAAGAAGTTCTGCCCGACGTGCAACAAGCACGTGACCCACAAGGAGTCCAAGTAAGTGGACGCCCAGGTGCAGGTGGCGGAGCGTCCGGGGCGGCTGGCCTGGCTGGGGCGCACGGTGGCCTTCGTGCGGACCAGCTGGGAGGAGCTGCCCAAGGTCTCCTGGCCGACGTGGAACGAGCTCTACCAGCAGACCCGCGCGATCGTGATCCTCTCGGTCGTGCTGGGGCTCCTGATCGGGTGGATGGACCTCCTGCTCCAGCTGGTGCTGGTCGACGGCGTGGCCAGGCTCACCCGATGACCGTGGCCACGGACTACCGCTGGTATGCGATCCAGACCACCGCGGGCCACGAGAACAAGGTGCGCGGGCTGATCCAGCAGCGGATCCAGGACGACCAGCGGCCGGCGGAGCAGAAGCTCATCCGCCAGGCGCTCGTCCCGGTGCAGGAAGCGATCGAGATCAAGAACGGCAAGAAGGTCACGGTGGAGCGGAAGCTCTTCCCCGGCTACGTGCTGGTGGAGATGCAGCTGGGTCAGGACGCGCTCCACGTGGTCAACAGCATCCAGGGCGTGATCAAGTTCGTCGGGACGGGCAAGTATCCGCAGCCCCTCCGGCAGGACGAGGTCAACCGCCTCCTCGGCGTGGTCGAGGAAGTGCGCGAGTCGGAGCCGAAGGAGGAGATCCCCTTCCTGGTGGGCCAGGTGGTGGAGATCACCGAGGGGCCGTTCTCCGATTTCAGCGGCACGGTGGAAGAGGTGCTGACGGACAAGGGCAAGGTGAAGGTGTCGGTGAGCCTCTTCGGGCGGCCGACGTCGGTGGAGCTGGATTATCTGCAGCTGAGGGGTCACTGAGGCACGTCCTGGGTCCTGGGTCTGGGGTCGTGAACGACACGACCCGCGACCCGTGACCCGCGACCACCTCCCCCGCGACCGCGCGGGTCATCGCGGCAGATGACGGGACGCCACTGAGGCGCCCGCACCGTTAGAAAGGAAGGGATATGGCCAAGAAGGTCACGGCGGTCGTGAAGCTGCAGTGCCCGGCCGGCGCTGCGAACCCGGCGCCCCCGGTGGGGACGGCGCTCGGGCCGCACGGCGTCAACATCATGGAGTTCTGCAAGCAGTTCAACGCGCGGACCCAGTCGCAGGCCGGGATGGTGATCCCGGTCGTGGTGACGATCTACCAGGACCGCACGTTCACCTTCATCACCAAGACCCCCCCGGCGGCGAACCTGCTGCTGAAGGAGGCGGGGATCGAGAAGGGGAGCGGGACCCCGAACCGGAACAAGGTCGGCAAGGTGACCCGCGCCCAGGTGAAGAAGATCGCGGAGCTCAAGATGGCCGACCTCAACGCGGCGGACCTGGCCGGGGCGACGAAGATGATCGCCGGCACGGCGCGGTCCATGGGCCTGGAGGTCATCGACTGATGCCGACCCAGGGCAAGCGGTATCGGGCGGCCGCGGCGAAGGTGGACCGCGCACGCGAGTACCCGCTCCTCGAGGCCGCGCAGGCGGTCAAGGCGGCGGCGTACGTCAAGTTCAACGAGACCGTGGACCTCGCGGTGCGGCTCGGGGTCGATCCCCGGCAGGCCGACCAGGCGATCCGCGGGACGGTGGTGCTCCCCAACGGCACCGGCAAGTCGGTCCGGGTGCTGGTGGTGGCGCAGGGCGAGAAGGCCAAGGAGGCGGAGGCGGCCGGCGCCGATGCGGTGGGCATCGAGTACATCCAGAAGCTCAAGGACGGCTGGCTCGACACGGACGTGATCGTGGCGACGCCGGACGTGATGGGCCAGCTGGGCCAGCTGGGCCGGATCCTCGGTCCGCGCGGCCTGATGCCGAACCCGAAGGCGGGGACGGTGACCTTCGACGTCGCCAAGGCGGTGAAGGAGATCAAGGCCGGCAAGATCGAGTACCGGGTGGACAAGACGGGCAACGTCCACGCCCCGGTGGGGAAGGTGAAGTTCACGGCGGAACAGCTGGCCGAGAATCTGGCCGCGTTCCTCGAGGCGATCAATCGCGCCCGGCCGGCCTCGGCCAAGGGCGTGTATCTCCAGTCCGCCACGGTCTCGAGCACGATGGGACCGGGCGTCAAGCTCGACCTGGCGGGGTACCGATGAGCAAGACCGAACGACAGGAGTCGGTGGACACGTTGACGGCCCAGCTGAAGGCGTCGCCCAACGTGTACCTCACGGACTTCACCGGGTTGACCGTGCTCCGGATGACCGAGCTGCGCCGCCGTCTGCGGGCCGCCGGCGCCAAGTACGTCGTCGTCAAGAACACGCTGGCGCAGCGCGCGCTGGCGGCCAACCAGCTGCCGGCGATGCCCGAGCACTTCCACGGCCCGGTGGGCCTGGTGCTGGCCGGGCAGGACCCGCTCGCGGCCGCCAAGGTCGTGGGCGAGTTCGCCAGGGAATTCGAGAAGCCGACCGTCAAGGCCGGCCTCGTCGACGGCAAGGCCGTGGCCGCCGCGTACGTCAAGCGCCTCGGCGAGATCCCGCCCCGCGAGACCCTGCTGGCGATGTTCGCCGGCTCGCTCAACGGCATCCTGTACCAAATGGTCGGCGCCCTCGAGGCGCTCCGCGAACAGCGGTCGACCACGACCGCTTCCTGAACCGCACGGAGAGAACGAACGATGTCCACCAAGACGATGAGCAATGAAGAGATCCTCGAGGCGATCGGCGGCAAGACGGTCGTGGAGCTGGCCGAACTGATCGAGGCGTTCAAGACCAAGTTCAACGTGTCCGTGATGGCTGCGGCCGCCCCGGCGGCGGGCGGCGCGGCGGGCGCGGCGGCGGTCGAGGAGAAGTCCGAGTTCGCCGTGACGATCAAGGACGGCGGCGCCAAGAAGATCCAGGTCATCAAGGTGGTGCGCGAGCTCACCAGCCTGGGCCTCAAGGAGGCGAAGGACCTCGTCGACGCCGGCGGCACGGTGAAGGAAGGCGTCACCAAGGCCGAGGCCGAGGAGATGAAGAAGAAGCTGGAAGACCAGGGCGCCACCGTCGAACTGAAGTAGCGCAAGACGCTGGCCCGGCCGGGAGCGCACCCCGGCGCCCCGGCCCGGTCCCCAGCGGCTTTCCCTACTCCAGTTCGGCGAGGCGACATGCGGAATCCAGTTCTCTGAACCTGCAGGATGGACGCCCCGGGAAGGTCCCCGCACCGGGCGGGGACCTTCGCGTCGGGGCCATTTGTATTGCTTGAGAGTAGACCATGACTGAGATGCTGCCGGTCATCACGTTCTCGAAGCGCGACGGGGCGATGCCGATGCCCCACCTCCTCGACATCCAGACGGAGGCGTTCAAGTCGCTGCTGGTCCCCGACGACGTCGAGGGGCACCGGCAGGACGTGTCGCTCGAACGGGTGTTCCGCGACCTGTTCCCGATCTCGGACGTCAACAACAAGTACAGCCTCGAGTACGTGAGCTACTCGCTCGGCGAGGCCAAGTACTCGGTCGAGGAGTGCATCGAGCGTGACATGACGTACGCCGCCCCCCTCAAGGCGAAGCTCCGCCTGATCATCACCGAGGAGGTCGAGGGCGTGCGCCGGATGAAGGACGCGATCGAGAAGGAGGTCTACCTCGGCGAGCTGCCGATGATGACCCCGCTCGGCACGTTCGTGATCAACGGTGCCGAGCGCGTGGTGGTGAGCCAGCTGCACCGCTCGCCGGGCGTGGTGTTCGAGGAGGACACCCACCCGAACGGCCAGCGGCTGTTCAGCGCGCGCATCATCCCGTTCCGCGGCTCGTGGGTCGAGTTCACCATCGACATCCACGACGTGATCTACGTGCACATCGACAAGAAGAAGAAGTTCCCGGCCACGGCCCTCCTCCGCGCCTTCGGGTACGGGGAGAACGCCGACGTGCTGCGGCTCTTCTTCGCCAGCAAGCAGCTCGACATCACCGGCAAGCTCGAGGGGCGCCAGGAGCGCCGCGAGGTCGTCGGGGCCCTCCTCGCGGCCGACGTGGCCGATCCCGAGGACAAGGCCGGCGAGCCGCTCGGCAAGGTGGGCGATGAGCTCACCACCGAGCGCCTGAACGTGATGCGGCACAAGGGCGTCAAGAAGGTGCACGTCTTTGCCGGCTATACGGCCCTCGACCTCCGGGAGGACGAGCAGCCCACCACCACCCGGGAGCGGGCCCGGCACGTGCTGGCCTTCCCGGTGGCCGACCCCGACGGCGGCGAGGTGATCGCCGACGCGGGCGACGAGCTCTCCGACACGCTCCGCAAGAAGCTGCTCAAGGCGGGGGTCCACCAGGTGGACGTCCTGCTCCCGGCGGGCCGCGGCGAGTCGCCGCTGATCAAGAACACGCTGGCCAAGGACCCGACCCACGCCGAGGCCGAGGCGCTGGCGCAGATCTACTCGCTGCTCCGCCCGGGCGAGGCGCCCGACCTCGAGACCGCGCGCCAGGCGCTCGACCGCCTCTTCTTCAACCCGAAGCGGTACGACCTCGGCCGGGTGGGCCGGTACAAGATCAACCAGCGCCTCAAGCTCAAGACCGACCCGGATCACACGGTCCTGACGCAGGAGGACTTCATCGCCATCATCCGGTACCTGATCGACCTGCACGACGGGCGCGGGCACACGGACGACATCGACCACCTCGGCAACCGCCGCATCCGGTCGGTGGGCGAGCTCATCGCCAACCAGTTCTCCGTGGGCCTTTCGCGCATGGCGCGGCTGGTCAAGGAGCGGATGAGCATCAACAGCGACCCGGACAAGATCTCCCTCGACGACCTGGTCAACGCCCGGACGGTGTCGGCGGTCATCCAGGCGTTCTTCGGGTCGAGCCAGCTGTCGCAGTTCATGGACCAGACCAACCCGCTGGCCGAGCTGACCAACAAGCGGCGGCTCTCGGCCCTCGGGCCGGGCGGCCTCACGCGGGAGCGCGCGGGCTTCGAGGTCCGCGACGTCCACTACTCGCAGTACGGCCGGATGTGCCCGATCGAGACGCCGGAAGGGCCGAACATCGGCCTCATCACCAGCCTCTCGACCTTCGCGCGCATCAACGAGCTCGGCTTCATCGAGACCCCGTACCGCGTGGTCAAGCAGGGCCGGGTGACCGATGAGCTCCACTGGCTCTCCGCCAGCGAGGAGGAGAGCGTGGCCGTGGCGCAGGCCAACGCGATGCTCAAGGCCGACGGGTCCTTCGAGGACACGCTGGTGCTCTGCCGGCGGGGCGACGACTACCCGCTGCTGGCGCCGGAGCGGATCGACTACATGGACGTGGCGCCGGAGCAGCTGGTGTCCATCGCCGCGGCCCTGATCCCGTTCCTCGAGCACGACGACGCCAACCGCGCCCTGATGGGCTCGAACATGCAGCGGCAGAGCGTGCCGCTCCTCTTCCCCCGCGCCCCGCTGGTGGGCACCGGGCTCGAGGCCAAGGTGGCCACCGACTCCGGCGCGGTCATCACCGCCCGGCGGGCGGGGACGGTCACCCGCGTCACGGCCGATGAGATCATCATCGACGCCGGCCGCGCGGGCCTGACCGGCGACCGCCCGCTGGCGCGGCTGGGCCAGTTCGACCGCTACCGGGTCAAGAAGTACTGGCGCACCAACCAGGACACGGCGCTCAACCAGCGCCCGCTGGTGCAGGTGGGCCAGGAGGTGGCGCAGGGCCAGGTGGTGGCCGACGGCGCCGGCACCGAGCAGGGCGAGCTGGCCCTGGGCAGCAACGTGCTGGTGGCGTTCATGCCCTGGTACGGCCACAACTTCGAGGACGCGATCATCCTCTCGGAGCGCCTGGTCAAGGACGACGTCTACTCGTCGATCCACATCCAGGAACTCGAGCTCCACGTCCGCGACACCAAGCGCGGCCAGGAGGAGATCACCCGCGAGATCCCCAACGTCTCCGACGAGTCGCTGGTGGACCTCGACGAACGGGGCATCGTCCGCATCGGCGCGCACGTCAAGCCGGGCGACATCCTCGTCGGCAAGATCACCCCGAAGGGCGAGACCGAGCTGTCGCCGGAAGAGAAGCTGCTGACGGCCATCTTCGGCGAGAAGGCGAAGGACGTGAAGGACTCCTCGCTCAAGGTCCCGCCGGGGATGAAGGGCGTCGTCATCGACGTCAAGATCTTCAGCCGGGTCGAGGACCAGGTCGTCGAGAAGGACCGCGGCGAGCGCATCGGCGAGGTCCGCCGCATCGAGAGCGACGAGAAGGCGCGGATCAACTTCGTGCTCTTCGAGGAGCTGGCGCACCTGCTGCAGGGCCAGGAGGTGGCGCTGATGCTCCGCTCGGGCACGGTGGAGGAGTACCTGCCCCAGGGCACCAAGCTCACCAAGGACGTGGTGGCGGGCATCGACCTGGCCGAGGTGGACCTCAAGACCCTCCGCGTGGCCGGCAAGGGCGCGCAGGAGCGGATCCGGGCCGCGGTGGACGCCGCGGCGCACGAGCGGGCCAAGGTCGAGGAGAAGTCCGAGGACCAGATCGACAAGATCCTCCAGCCGGACGAGCTGCCCCCGGGCGTCATCCAGCTGGTCAAGGTGTACATCGCCGAGAAGCGCAAGATCTCCGTGGGCGACAAGATGGCCGGCCGCCACGGCAACAAGGGCATCGTCGCCCGGATCGTGCCGGAGGAGGACCTGCCGTTCCTCCCTGACGGCACCCCGGTGGACATCGTGCTCAACCCCCTCGGCGTGCCGAGCCGGATGAACGTGGGGCAGATCCTCGAGACCCACCTCGGCTGGTGCGCCCGGATCCTCGGGTTCAAGGCCAAGACGCCGGTCTTCCGCGGCGCCGACGAGCTCGAGATCGGCGTGCTGCTCCGGGTGGCGGGGCTGGTGACCGCCGGCGGCACCCTCGGGCTCCGGCACCCGGCGCCCCAGCCCACGCCGCGGCAGGTCGAGAAGATCGTGCACGACCTCAAGGCGGCGCACGGCGAGGAGCAGCTCCTGCTCGAGCGCTCCAGCGTGGCGGCGCTGGCGGGGAAGGGCGCCTCGGCCGAGACGCGCGAGGTGTACCAGGGCGTCAAGGGCTTCCTGGCCGACGCGGCCAAGGAGCTCGCGGCGCGCCTTGCTGACCAGCGGAAGCTGGAGCTGGCGTACCACCAGGCGCAGGCGGCCGACAAGAAGCACGGCAAGGCCGCGGCCAAGGCGGTCAAGGAGATCGAGAAGCTGGCCGAGCAGCCGGCGGCGGAGCAGCTCGCGGCGGCCGGGATGCCGGCCCTGGCGGCGCTCCTCGGCGGGAAGGGCGAGGCCGACCAGGTCGATGCCGCGGCGGTCGAGCTGCTGCGGACGGCGGGGCTCACGCCCTCGGGCAAGATGCGGCTGCGCGACGGGCGGAGCGGGCAGGAGTTCGCCGGCGACGTCACCGTGGGCGCGATCTACATGCTCAAGCTGAGCCACCTGGTGGACGACAAGATCCACGCCCGGTCGATCGGGCCGTACTCGCTGGTGACGCAGCAGCCGCTCGCCGGCAAGGCGCAGTTCGGCGGCCAGCGCTTCGGCGAAATGGAAGTGTGGGCGCTGGAGGCCTACGGCGCCTCCCACGTCCTGCAGGAGATGCTCACCGTCAAGTCGGACGACGTGAACGGCCGGAGCAAGGTGTACGAAGCCATCGTCAAGGGACAGAACCTGCCCGAGCCGGGCATCCCGGAGTCATTCAACGTGCTGGTCAAGGAACTCCAGGCACTCGGCCTCAAGGTCACCCTCGGCACCACCGCCGAAGGCGACGAGTAAGAGGGACCTATGATCGATTTCCGCAGCGGTCGCGAGCCCAAGAGCTCGTCATTCGACTTCATCAGCATCCGCATCGCCTCCCCGGAGGAGATCCGCGGCCCGCGTGATTCCAAGGAACGCGAGCGGCTGGAGCTCCAGGGGCAGCGGCAGTGGTGGTCCTGGGGCGAGGTGACCAAGCCCGAGACCATCAACTACCGCTCCTTCAAGCCGGAGCGGGACGGCCTCTTCTGCGAGCGCATCTTCGGTCCGGTCAAGGACTGGGAGTGCCACTGCGGCAAGTACAAGCGCATCCGCTACCGCGGCGTCATCTGCGACCGCTGCGGCGTGGAGGTCACGCTCTCGAAGGTCCGGCGCGAGCGGATGGGGCACATCGAGCTCAGCGTGCCGGTGGCGCATATCTGGTTCTTCAAGACGCTGCCGAGCCCGATGGGCAACCTGCTCAACGTGACGCTGCGCGACCTCGAGCGGGTCATCTACTACTCGAGCTACATCGTCATCGAGCCGGGCGAGCAGGACGTCGAGGCCAACCAGCTGCTGGACGAGGAGGAGTACCTCGCCCTCCGGCAGAAGGCCAAGCAGGACGGCGACCACGCCTTCCGCGCCGACATCGGCGCCCCGGCGGTGCGCGAGCTGCTCAGCCGCATCGACGTGAAGAAGCTGGCCGAGGAGCTCCGGGCCACCGTGGCCGACGAGACCAGCCAGCACCGCAAGAAGCAGATGCTCAAGCGGCTCAAGATCGTCGACGCGTTCCTGAGCTCCGGCGACCAGGGTGACCTGCCCAACAACCCGACGTGGATGATCCTCGACGTCGTGCCGGTGATCCCGCCCGACCTGCGGCCGCTGGTGCCGCTCGACGGCGGGCGCTTCGCGACCTCGGACCTGAACGACCTCTACCGCCGGGTGATCAACCGCAACAACCGGCTGCAGAAGCTCATCCAGCACCGCGCGCCGGAGGTCATCCTCCGGAACGAGAAGCGGATGCTGCAGGAGGCCGTCGACGCGCTGTTCGACAACGGCCGCCGCTCCAAGGCCATCCGCGGCCGGGGCAAGCGCCCGCTCAAGTCCCTGAGCGACATGCTCAAGGGCAAGCAGGGGCGCTTCCGGCAGAACCTGCTGGGCAAGCGCGTGGACTACTCGGGCCGGTCGGTCATCGTGGTGGGCCCGGAGCTCCGGCTCCACCAGTGCGGCCTGCCCAAGACGATGGCGGTCGAGCTCTTCAAGCCCTTCATCATCCACAAGCTGGTGGAGAAGGGCATCGCCGAGACGGTCAAGCGGGCCAAGAAGATCGTCGAGCGCGAGAGCCCCGAGGTCTACGAGATCCTCGAGGAGATCATCCAGGACCACCCGGTGCTCCTCAACCGCGCGCCGACGCTCCACCGCCTGGGCATCCAGGCGTTCGAGCCGGTGCTGGTCGAGGGCAAGGCCATCCGGATCCACCCGCTCGTCTGCGCGGCGTTCAACGCCGACTTCGACGGCGACCAGATGGCCGTGCACGTGCCGCTCTCCTTCGAGGCGCAGCTCGAGGCGCGGCTGCTGATGATCTCGTCCAACAACATCCTCAAGCCGTCCGACGGCCGGCCGGTGGCGGAGCCGTCCCAGGACATGGTGCTGGGGAGCTACTGGCTCACCAAGCTGCCGCCCGGGTTCGAGGAGCAGGTCCGCAAGGCCGGGAAGAACCAGGAGGCCGTCAAGGCGCTCTGGAAGGACGCGAAGTGGTACGGCACGCTGGCCGAACTGGAGATGGCGCTCGCGCACGGGGCCATCACCCACCACGACGCGATCCACTTCTGGTACACCCCGCCGCGCGAGGCGGCCGACGCCGCGCCGCGGTGGATCGCCACGACGGCGGGCCGGGTGCTGTTCAACAGCATCCTCCCCCGTCAGCTGGTGGCGGAGCTCGGCTTCCGTGACGAGGTGATGAAGAAGAAGGCGCTCTCGGAGCTGGTGCTGCAGGGCTACCGCCGCGCGGGCCTGGCGGAGACGGTGCTCTTCCTCGACCGGCTGAAGGAGTTCGGGTTCCGGTTCGCCACGCTGGGCGGGGTGTCGATCGGCATCGAGGACCTCCACATCCCGGGCGAGAAGGCCAAGCTGCTGGCCGAGGCCGACCAGCGCGTCCAGCGCTTCCAGCGGGCGTACAACACCGGCCAGATCACCTTCGGCGAGCGGTACAACAAGGTGATCGACGCCTGGACCCACGCCAACAACGACGTCGCCGAGGCGATGGTCAACGGGATGCGCGATTCCCGCGGCGGGTTCAACCCGGTGTTCATGATGTTCGACTC
>DATIEF010000013.1:0-2125 GCA_035455865.1 Gemmatimonadales bacterium
TCCCGTGGGGCCGCTTCCGCGACCGGAGCACGCTGGTGGTGGACGTGGCGGGTGTCGATCCGCTGGCGCAGGACCTCGTCTTCGCGCGGGTGGTGTCCAAGCTGCGGGAGCACCTCGAGCGCCGCGACCTCGGGGTCGACCACGTGGTGGTGTTCGTCGACGAGCTCAACAAGTACGCGCCGGGCGACGGGCCCGACACCTACGTCCGGAAGATGCTGCTCGACCTCTCGGAGCGCGGGCGCTACCTGGGCCTGGTGCTCTTCAGTGCGCAGCAGTTCCGGAGCCAGGTGCAGCGGCGGGTGGTCGGGAACGCCGGCACCGCGGTGTACGGCCGGATGGATGGCGACGAGCTGTCGATGCCGGCGTATTCGACGCTCTCGCCCGCCATCAAGAGCAAGCTCGCCGCACTCCCCAAGGGGGAGCTGATGCTCCGCCATCCGCACTTCACCCAGCCGATCTTCGTGCGCTTCCCGCGGCCGGCGGTGCTGTCGGGGCGGGATGGCGTGGAGCGCTTCCCGCCGGAGCCCGACCTGCCGTTCGCCGATGCGGTGGCCCGGCAGCTCAAGGCGCTCGACCGCAACGTCGCCCGGGACGCCGTGGCCGAGCTGGTCCACGGCCGGCGGGAGGAGGATGTGCGCCGCGCCGTCCACGCCACCCGCCGCGCCCGGCCCGACAACGCACTCGCCTACTTCAAGGCCCAGCTCGGCGCCCGGGTGGAGCGGGAGGCCCCGGCGCCCCGGCGCGGCCTGTCCCCCGTGAAGGGCGGCAGCGACCCGTACGCGTAGCCTGGTGGGGCGTACCCCGCCCGCTGTCCGACCCGTGCTGCCTCCGCTATCCTTCAGGCGTGCGCATCGCCCATCTGGCCGATCTCCACCTGGGCTTCCGGCAGTACCACCGCCAGAACGCCACCGGCATCAACCAGCGTGAAGCCGACGTCGCCAACGCCTTCCGCGCCGCCATCGACGGCGTGATCGCGGCGGCGCCCGACTGCGTCATCGTCGCCGGCGACCTGTTCCATTCCGTCCGACCCACCAACGCCGCCATCGTCTTCGCCTTCCGCCAGTTCCAGCGGCTCCGCGAGGCGCTCCCGCGCACGCCGGTCATCCTCGTGGCGGGGAACCACGACACCCCGCGTTCGTCCGAGACCGGGTCGATCCTCCGGCTGTTCGAGGAGATCGGCGTGGACGTGGCGGCGGAGGGGCCGCGGCGCCTGGTCTATCCCGAGGGCAACCTCAGCGTGCTGGCGGTGCCGCACCAATCGTTGATGGAGTCGCCCCGGCCGTCGCTCCGCCCCGAGGGGAGCGAGCTCTTCCAGGTGCTGGTGCTCCACGGCGAGGTCGAGGGGATCTTCCCGGCCGACCGGAGCAGCGCCGAGTATGGCGGCGCGCACCTGACCCCGGACGATTACTCCGCCGACGGCTGGACCTACGTGGCGCTCGGCCACTACCACGTCCAGACGCAGGTGACGCCCCGCGTCTGGTACGCCGGCGCGCTCGAGTACGTGAGCTCGAACCCCTGGGGCGAGCTCGCCGAGGAATCCGCCCGCCGGAAGGGGGGGAAGGGGAGCGGAGGGAAGGGATGGCTCCTCGTGGACCTCCGCACCGGGCAGGTCCAGCCGCAGCCGGTCCCCCTCGCGCGCCGGGTCTTCGACCTGCCGGCCATCGACGCCACCGGCCTCGCCGCCGCCGAGGTCGACCGGCTCATCCGTGAGCGGATCGACGGGATCGCGGGCGGCATCGCCGACCAGATCGTACGGCTGGTGGTGCGCGACATCCCGCGTCATATCGGCCGGGAGCTCGACCACGCCAAGCTCCGGGAGTACCGCACCCAGGCGCTCCACTTCCAGCTCGACCTCCGCCGGCCGGAGTCCACGCGGGGGGTGGGCGTCGGCGCGCCGGGGCGCCGGGCCACGCTCTCCGAGGTGGTCCACGGATACCTGCACGGCCGCCCGCTCCCCGCCGAGCTCGACCGCGAGGCCTTCGTGCGCCTGGGCGATGAGCTCGTGGCGGCGGCCGAGCGGGACGACGAGGGCGCCTGATGCAGATCACGCGCCTGCAGCTCGTCAACTTCCGGCAGCACGCCGACACCGAGCTGGTGCTGGGGCCGGGGCTCACCGGGATCATCG
>DATIEF010000014.1:0-10067 GCA_035455865.1 Gemmatimonadales bacterium
ATCGAACAGGCCCCGGCGGCGGCGGGCTACCTCATCGGCTGGACGCCGAACGCGTTCGCCGAGATGGCGATCGGCAAGGCGCTGGGGGGCACGGCCCCCATCACCGGGCACCTCCCGATCTCGATCCCACCGCTGTTCCCGCTGGGCACCGGGATCGTGCGGCCATGACGCTCCGCCGCACCCTCGCCATCGGCGCGCTCCTCGCCGGGTGCGCCACGCGGCCGCCCACCTCGGCGCCGACGCCGGCCTGGGCGCTGCCGCACGCCCCCCGGGACAGCGCCGAGGCGCGGTTCCCCGACGCCGTGCGGTTCCTCGATTCCGCGGTGGCCAACGGCGCCGCCCCGGGCGCGGTGATGGCGGTGAGCTGGCGCGGGCACCGGTGGTACCACGGCACCGGCCGGCTCGGCATCGACGACGCAAGCGTGCCCGACTCCCTCACGCTCTACGACCTGGCGTCGGTCACCAAGGTCACGGCGATGACCCCGCTCGCGCTCTTCGCCGCCAGCGAGGGGAAGCTCGACCTCGATGCCCCGATCCAGCGCTACGTCCCGGAGTTCCAGGGGCCGGACAAGGACCGCGTCACGGTGCGCCAGCTCCTGACCCACTCGAGCGGGCTGCCGGCGTGGCGCCCGCTCTATAAGGAGGCGGAGACCCGCGCAGCGGCGATGGCCCTGGCCGACTCGACGCCGCTCGACACGTTGCCCGGGACGCGGATGGTGTACTCCGACCTCGGCATCATCGTGATGACGCAGGCGCTGGAGCGGATCTACGGGCACCGGATCGACACGCTTGCCGCCGAGCGGGTGTTCGGCCCGCTCGGGATGACGTCGACCCGGTACCTGCCGCCCGCCGCGTGGCTCCCGCGGATCGCGCGGACCGAACTCGACACCGTCTGGCGCCATCGGATGCTCCGCGGCGAGGTCCACGACGAGAACGCCTCCCGCCTCGACGGCGTGTCGGGTCATGCGGGGCTCTTCAGCGACGGCGTCGACATGCTGACGTATGGTGAGTGGTGGATCGGCGAATGGAAGGCGTGGTCCGGTCTCGGCCCCGCCGGAACGGAGCCTCCCACTTATCCACTCCTCCGCCTCACCGCCCTCCCGGGCTTCGTCGTCCGGCAGGACACGCCGCCCGGGTCGAGCCGCGCCCTCGGATGGGACACGCCGGGCGACATCTCGAGCTCGGGGCACTTCATGTCCGCCCGAAGCTTCGGCCACACCGGATTCACGGGGACCTCGATCTGGATCGACCCGACGCGCGACCTGGTGATCGTGCTCCTGAGCAACCGGGTGCACCCGACCCGGGCGAACCAGAATTGGGGGGTCGAGGTGCGGGGTGGCGTGGCCGACCGGGTGGTCCAGGCGCTCGAACCCGGCGCGCCGAGGCGCCCGTCCGTTGACTCGGCCGGGGCGCGTCCCTAGGTTGCACGGAGACCCGTGAACCGGCCCTCCGGGGCCCTCGAAGGAGCAGGCGAGATGAGCAGCAGCGTCGAGCAGCAGGCGGCGGCAGGGGCGTTCCAGCTCACCCTGACGGACAACGCCAAGGTCGAGGTGCGGAAGTTCATGGAGGCCGAGAAGGTGCCGGCCGAGAGCGGCGGGCTCCGGGTGAGCGTGCTGCCCGGCGGGTGTTCCGGCTTCAAGTACAGCCTCAACATCGAGGAGCGGGCGCTGGAAGACGACGCCGTGCTCGACGTCAACGGCATCCGCGTCTTCGTCGACGCCTTCTCGATGCAGTACCTGAACGGCGTGTCGATCGACTACGTCACCGCGATGCAGGGCTCCGGCTTCAGCTTCCACAACCCGAACGCCACCGGCGGCTGCGGGTGCGGGACGAGCTTTACCGCGTAGGCGGTCAACGGTGAACGGTCAACGGTGAACGGGGGCTCCGAGGTCGACGGAGCCCCTTCTGCTTTTCTCCCTCCTCCCGGCCCCCCTTCCCCGTTCCCACTTCACCGTTCACTGTTCACCGTTCACTGTTCACCATCCTGTACCCGGGGGCCCGCGCCTGCACTCCCTCGACCTCGCCACGGTCGTCCTCTACCTCGCCGTCATCACCACGATCGGCATCCGTGCCGGCCGGGGGCAGCGCACGGCGTCGGACTACTTCCTTGGCGCCCGCGACCTGCCGGCGCTCGCGGTGCTCTTCTCGATCGTCGCCACCGAGACCTCCGCGCTCACCGTCATCTCGGTCCCCGGGATCGGCTTCAAGGGCGACCTGACGTTCCTCCAGCTCGGGTTCGGCTACATCGTCGGGCGGATCGGCGTGGCGGCGTGGCTCCTCCCGGGCTACTTCGACGGTTCCCAGGAGACGGCGTACGCGCGGCTCGCCTCGCGCTTCGGCGACCGCACCCGGCGGGTCGTCTCGGCAGTGTTCCTGGTCACCCGTTTCCTGGGCGACGGCGTCCGCGTCTTTGCCGGGGCCATCCCGCTCGCCCTGCTGGCCGGGTGGAGCATCCCCACGGCCATCATCGTGATGGGCGCCATCACCCTGCTCTACACCTGGTACGGCGGACTCAAGGCGGTGGTGTGGACCGACGTGCTCCAGCTCGCCGTGTACACCACCGGCGGGGTCGTGGCGCTCGGGATCGCGCTGCACCTGGGTGGCGGGGCGGGCGCGGTGCTCTCGGCCGCCGCCCTGGCCGGAAAGCTCCGGGTCATCTCCGCCCACTGGAACCTGACCGAGCCGTACACGCTGGTGGGCGGGATCGTCGGCGGCGCCCTCCTCTCCGCCGCATCACACGGGACCGATCACTTGATCGTCCAGCGGCTCCTGGCCACGCGCTCGCTCAAGGACGCGCGCCGAGCGCTGGTCGGGTCGGGCGTGGCGGTGTGCCTCCTCTTTGCGCTCTTCCTGCTCATCGGGGTGAGCATCCAGGCCGGCGGGCTCGCCGCCCCGGACCTCGCCGGCGACCAGGTCTTCCCGCAGTTCATCCTGGCGCACCTGCCGGTCGGGCTCGCAGGCCTGATGATCGCCGGGATCCTCGCGGCGTCGATGGGCACCCACAGCTCGGCCATCAGCGCGCTGGCGAGTTCCGTCACCCACGACCTCTACGCCAGCTGGACCGGTCGCACCGATCCCGGCCACCTGCTGCGCGTCGGGCGCGCCTTCGCGCTCGGTTGGGGCGTGGCCCTGATCCTGGCCGCGCTCGCGTTCCATGCCTTCGCCGCGGGGAACACGCCCGTCGTGGTGCTGGCGCTCTCGATCGCGTCGGTGACGTACGGCGGGCTCCTCGGCACCTACCTCCTGGCGGGCGGCTGGGCCCGGGCGCGCGGCCGCGACGTCATCGCCGGCATCGCCGTCACCGTGGCGGTGATGACCGTCGTCATCTTCGCCGCGCGACTCGCCGCCCTGCCTTCCCTCGGCTGGCTCGCCCCGGTGGGCCGGCTCGCGTGGCCGTGGTATGTTCCCCTGGGCACCGCCCTCACGCTCGGCGTGGCCGTGCTCTCGAGCCTCTTCCCCCAAAGCAGAGCGGAACGATGACGACGACCTTCGTCGGAGTGGACGTCGGCGGCACCAAGACGAGCGCCGTGGTGGGCTCGGCAACCGAGGTGCTGAGCCGCGCCAACGGGAGCGGCGCCGCCGTGCGCCCCGGGCGCGCCCTCGCCTCGGCCCAGACCATCGCCGAGGTGGCGCGGAAGGCGCTCGCCGCCTCGGGCCAGCTCACCGCGCGCGCGATGGTCGTGGGCGCCGCCGGCGCGGGCCGCCCCGCCGAACGCGAAGAACTCCAGCGCGCGCTCGCGGCGGAGAAGATCGCCGACCAGGTCCAGGTCACCACCGACATCGACCTGGCGCTCGTGGCCGCGTTCGGGAAGGAGGCGGGGATCGTCCTCAGCGCCGGGACCGGCAGCATCGCGCTCGGGCGCGACACCACGGGCGAGACCCACCGGGCCGGCGGCTACGGCTGGCAGATGGGCGACGAAGGTTCCGGCTACGGCATCGGCCGCGCCGCGCTCGGCGCGGTGAGCCGGGCCCACGACGGCCGCGGTCCCGAGACCAAGCTCTCCCTCAGGGTGATGGCCGCCGCGAAGGCCCGCACCTTCGACCAGCTCATCAATTGGGCCACCACCGCCACCCCCGCCGACGTGGCCTCCCTCGCCCCCGGGGTGATGGAAATGGCCGCCCACGGCGACGCCGTGGCCCAGGGGATCGTCGAGTACGCCGTCCGGGAGCTGGTGCTCCTCGCCACGGCGCTCGCACCGCTCACCGGCAAGGCGGTGGTGCCGGTGGCGCTCTCCGGCGGACTCCTCGGCGAGGAAGGCCCGCTCCGCTCCGCCGTGACCGCCAAGCTCCGGGAATCCGCCGGGCTCAACGTCCGCGAGGAGCCGGTCGAAGGCGCCCTCGGCGCGCTCGCGATGGCGAGGGAGATGAAGTAAGAAGTAAGAAGGGAGAAGTAAGAAGGGAGAAGGGAAAAGGAAGATGTGAGGATGTGGAGCGGGGGCCCGTCGGTCACGGAGCCCCCTATTCCCTCTCCCCCTTCTCCTTCTCCTTCTCCTTCTCCTTCTCCTACTTACTGCCTGTGCCCCGCCCGGTAGCGCGAGTGCCGCACGCTGTAGGAGAAGTAGATGGTGAGGCCGATCACGAGCCAGATCCCGAAGCGGATCCAGGTGATCGTCGGCAGCTGGAACATCAGGTAGAGGCAGGCCAGGATCGAGATGATCGGGGTCACCGGCACCCAGGGGGCGCGGAAGGGGCGCACCCGGTCCGGTTCGGTGCGGCGGAGCACAATGACCCCGGCCGAGACCAGGATGAACGCGAAGAGCGTCCCGATGTTGGTGAGGTCCACCACCTCGGCGATGTTGGCGAAGGCCGCGAACACCCCGACGAAGAGGCCGGTCAGGATCGTCCCGATCCACGGGGTCTTGAAGCGGGGGTGGACCTTGCTCAGGAACGGCGGCAGGAGCCCGTCCCGCGCCATCGACATGAAGATCCGGGGCTGGCCGAGCTGGAAGACGAGGAGCACGCTGCTCATCGCAATGACGGCGCCGAGCGAGACGATCAGCCGCGACACGCTGAGGAGCCGGGGCGAGCCGTCCGCGAGCGCGAGCGCGGTGATCATCGGCTCCGGGGTGCCGAGCTGCTTCCACGGCGCCATCCCGGTCATCACGAGCGCCAGCACGATGTAGAGCACCGTGCACACCACCAGGCTCATGATGATGCCGAAAGGCATGTCCCGCGCGGGGTCCTTGGCCTCCTCGGCCGCGGTGGACGTGGCATCGAACCCGATGTAGCTGAAGAAGACGATCGCCGCGCCTGCGCTGATGCCCGCAAAGCCGTTCGGGGCGAACCCGCCGGTGGCGGGGTCGTTCCAGTGGATCGGCTTGATGAGGGTGGCGCCGACCGCGCAGAAGAAGAGGATGATCCCGATCTTGAGCACCACCATGGCCGTGTTGGAATCGGCCGACTCCTTGATGCCGATGACCAGGACGACCGTGATGAGCGCCACCACCAGGAAGGCCGGGAGGTTGAAGATGACCGGCACGCCGACGAGGTGCGGGGCGCCCGAGACCGCGGAGGCCAGGTATCGCATGGCGGGATCGGTGGCGCCCGCGGCCACCTGTCGGGCGGCGTCGAAGGCGGAGCGGTAGTCGGTCGAGAGCCAGGCGGGCACCGCGACGCCGAAGTGGCTCATCAGCTCGCGGAAGTAGCCGGCCCAGCCGATGGCCACGCCGATGTTGCCCACCGCATACTCGATGATGAGGTCCCACCCGATGATCCACGCCACGATCTCGCCGAGGGAGGCGTAGGCGTAGGTGTAGGCGGAGCCGGAGATCGGCACCATCGCCGCGAATTCGGCGTAGCAGAGCGCCGCGAAGCCGCAGGTGAGCGCGGTGAGGATGAACGAGAGGACGATGGCGGGGCCGGCGCCGGGGCGGAGCGAATCGCCCACGATGGCGGTGCCGGTGGTGGCGAAGATGCCGGCGCCGATCGTGGCGCCGACGCCGAGCGCCGTGAGGTGCCATTTATTGAGGGAGCGCTTGAGCCCGCCGCGCTCGGCGATGTCATTCTCGCAGTCCGCGAGCGATTTGCGGGCGAACAGTTGGGACACGCGCTCTCCGATGAAGGGTCCAGCGGGATCGGGCCGCCTAGCGGTTACCCAGCACGATCGTGTTGTCGAAGGTCACCGCCACCGCCCGGCCAAGGCTGTCGCGCGCCGGCTTGAATCGGTACGCCAGCATCGCCTCCTCGAACGCGCGCCGGAACTTCGCATCCTCGATCGGCGGATCCTCCGTGACGCGCGCGACGTCCCCGGTCTCGGTCACCCAGAACGTCACCGTCAGCGTCCTGCCCCGCAGCGCCTTCGGCACCTGTCCGTTGGGCGGAAGGATCAGCTGGCGCGGGTCGGGGGGCGTGCCGCGCCCGCCGTTCCCCCCCTTCCCCGGGCCGGTGGCGCTCCCCGAGCCGGTCCCGCTCCCGGGGCCCTCGCCGCCGCCGGTGCCGCCGCCCTTGCCGGGTCCGTCGGCCTGGCCCGGCACCGCCGCGCCTTTCACGGGCGACACCACGCTGTCGACGGGCGGGGCGGGGTCCGTCGCGACGGGGGCTTGCGGCTCGGGCGTTCGTGATACCGGCGTCGGGACCGGCGTCGGCGCGCTCGGTGGTGGGGCTTTGGGCGCGGGCACGGAAATATAGGCAACGCCAGTCGCATCGCCACCGTGCCGCCCGCCTCCGCCGCCACCGGTCAGGGCCGCGACCAGGCCGGCGCGCACTTCCGGATCGAAGTAGGCCCACGGCGCGATGAGCAGCGCCACGATGAGGACGTGGAGCACGACCGAGAGCGCCACGCCGAGCGGGGAGCGGACGGCGCGGTGCTGGAGCGCGAGGAGCGGGACGGCCCGCGGACCCACAGGTGGCCTCGGTGACGGAGGAGCCGGCTCCCGGGGAGACGTCATCATCCCCCCGAACCTACACCGGCCGCCGCCCGCGCGATCACCGCTCGGCGGGAAGGAGTGCCGTCACCTCGACACCGGCCGCACGGGCCCGGTCGACCGCGGTGGTCACCTGCTGGAGGGTCTCGTCGGAGGAAGGACGGACGAACAGGAGCTTGGCGGCGCGCGGGACGTAGATGGATCTCAGGACGGCCTCGAGCTGGGCATCGGGCACCGGCTGGCCGTTGAGCAGGAACCCACCGCTGGTCACGTCGAGCACCACGGGGTTGTCCACCGACACGGGGCCCGGTGCCTCGGCGGCGACCGGCAGGGCCACCGGCAGCACCTGCCGCGCGAACGCCTGCGCCACGAGGAACACCACGAGGAGCACGAGCAGCACGTCGATCATCGGGGCGACATCGATCTCCGAGTCGATGCGTCCGGGGAGATCGCGGGTCGGAAGCGCCACACGCCACCTCCGGGGGACGAGATGGCCGGCCGCCGCGGATCCTGCCACCGCGACGACCGGCCCGTTGGTGCGGTTACGAAGCGGCCGGAGCCGTTGCCGCGGGCGTGAAGCCGACGATCTCGACGCCGTTGGCGAGGGCGATGTCCATCGCCTCGATCACGTCCTGGTACTCGCGGTTGAGGCCCGGCTTGAAGAACATCAGCTTGGCCGGCCGCGGGTCGAAGATCGAATGGATCTGGGCCGCGAGCTGCTCCTTCGGCACCACCTGCCCGTTGATGGCGTAGCTGCCGTCATCGCGGAGCTCCATCACGATCTGGTCCGGGTTCCCCTTGCTGGTGGCCGGGGTGTTGGGCGGCGGCACCTGGACGTTGAGCGCCACCCGCGACATGGCCTGCACCACCATGAAGATGATGAGGAGCACCAGCAGCACGTCGATCATCGGCGTGACGTTGATCTCGGAATTGACGCCACCGGCGTCCCCGCCTGCGGACATGGCCATGGTTCAGCTCCCCCCGGGCCCGAAGAGCCCGGCCGGCGGTCCCTTATCCTCGGTCACGGCGGCGAGCACCCGCACGCCGGCGTGCCGCGCCATCTCGACCGCTTCCTGGATCCGGCCGTACTTCACATGCTGGTCGGCCTTGAAGTACAGGATCTTGTCCTTGGTGCGCGCGTCGTACATCGCCTTGAGCTGCGGCCCCAGCTGGTCACGGGCGATCGGCTGGCTGTTGAGGAAGTAGTTCCCCTCGTTGTCGATGCCGAGCGTGATGTCCTGCGGGTCCTCCGGGGCGGCCTCCGCCTTCTGTGCCTGCGGCATGACCGCCTGGAAGCCCGTCGACACCAGCGGCGTGATCAGCATGAAGATGATCAGCAGCACCAGCATCACGTCGATCATCGGCGTGACGTTGATGTCGGCGTTGACCTTCCCCTTGCCGCCGCTACTGGTGGATATGGCCACTGCCGGTCACCGCCTTCTGGGTCTGGAACTCCTTGGTGAAGATCGAGCGCCCGAACTCGCTCCCCACGCTCTTGATGAGGTAGTCGATGAGCTCCTTGGAGCTCACGGTCATCTCGACGGTGAGGTTCTCGACCTTGGTGGCGAAGTAGTTGTAGAGCCACACCGCCGGGATGGCCACGATGAGGCCGAACGCCGTGGTGATGAGCGCCTCGGCGATGCCGGCCATCATCCCGCCCAGGCCGCCCGCCGCGCCGCCCCCCGCCGCCATTGCGGAGAAGGAGTTCACGATGCCCATCGTCGTCCCCAGGAGCCCGACGAACGGCGCCGTGGCGCCGACCGTGCCGAGGATGCCCAGGCCGCGCTTGAAGTCGGAGAGCACGATCAGCATCTGCCGCTCGACCGCGCGCTCGGCCGAGTTGATGTCAGCCGCGGTGATGGTGGCCTTGTCGGAGAGGAGGGGCTTCACCTCACCCAGCGCCTCGCCCAGCACGCGGGAGATGTGGCTCACCTTGTTCTTCTCGGCCAGGCGGATGGCGGTCTCCAGCTGCTCCTCCTGGATGGCCCGGGAGAACTCCGGGGCGAACTTCCGGGTGGAGCGCTGGCTCTTGCGCACCAGCATCCACTTGTTGAAGGCCACCGTGAGGGAAAAGACCGACATGCCGAACAGGATGAACACGATTCCGCGGGCGAACCAGCCCATGGTGTGCCAGAGTTCCAGCAGGTTGACGCTCATGTGCCACCCATCTCCTTAGGAGTTGAACGGGGTGCGGGGCCCGCGCCCCGACCTGGACCGTGCTTCGTGATCACTGATTCGGGTTGAACTTGACCGCCTGCTGCACCAGTACCCGCACCGCCTGGCCGTGGAGCTTGCCGGGCCGGAAGACCGTCTTCATCACCGCCTCGCGGGCGGGGGCCTCGAAGGCCGGGTGCGTCGACTTGAGCACCTTGAAGGAGCCCGGTTCCGGGTGGCCCGTCGAGTCCACAATGAACTGGACGTCGACGCTTCCGGCGATCCCGGCGCTCTGGAGCGCCGGCGGATACCGCACGGAGCCACCCGCGATGACCGACGGCGGATCGTCAAGCTGGGCCTCGAGGTAGGTCTGACCCACCGGCCCGGTGCCGCCCACCACGCCGGCCGCGATGCCGCCCTCGACGCCCTTGCCGGTGAAGTCACGGGCGTCGAAGTGCTGGTTCAGGTTGACCGGCGGGATCGTCGTCGGGATGGCCTCCGGCGGCAGCACCGTCTGGAACCCCTGCGGCGGCGGATTGGCCGACACGACGGCATCCGGCGGCGGCTTGTCCGGCGGGGGCGGCGGCGGCTTCGGCGGCTCGACGAACATCATCGTGGTGTCGGACAGCTTCTTCTTCACCGCCTCGGCGGCGCCGGCGGTGACCTTCACAGCGCCCACGATGAGGATCACGTGAAAGAGCACCGACAGCAGCGCCTGCGCCGGTGTCTGCTGCCGCTTCTTCTTCGACTCGATCAGGTTATCGAACACCGATCCTCCGGTGGATGATTGGGGCCTGCGGGATGAATGCTATCGACCCCGCCTTACCGCCGTCTGGGCTGCAGATTACAAAATGATATCATCCGGATGATGGTCGGCGCGCGGGCGGAGCGATCAGCTATCAGCAGCGGACGATCGCCCACGGCCCGGCGACGTCAAATGACGTCGAACCGCACCACCTGCCGCACACGGGTGCGGACTGGAACACCACGGCGCCTTCCGGGTGAGAATCGCTCATCGTCGACCGATTCCAGCGCCGGGGCGATGAATCG
>DATIEF010000015.1:0-2413 GCA_035455865.1 Gemmatimonadales bacterium
GCGGTAAGGCGGTAAGGCGGTAAGGCGAAGGTACCGCCGGCGATGGATGCGGGCGAGGGCGCCGACGGGATCTCCGTCGGCGCTTTCGACGCATGGCGACCTGTCACATCACCGATGGGACCTCGACGGGCGGGTCGGGGCGCGGATGTTCGCCGGTGTGGGAACGATCGATGACGACCCGCTCGACGGCCCGCCGGAAGCGGGTCCGGAGGCGCAGCACCAGGAAGAGCGCCACCGCGGCGAGTCCCGCCACGAACCCCCACCAGAGCCCGACCGGGCCACCGTGCAGCGCGAACCCGAACAGGAGGCTCACCGGCACGCCCACCAGCCAGAACCCCAGCACGTTGATGACCATCGGCGCGGAGGTATCCCCCGCCCCGCGGAGGATCCCGACGGTCACCGCCTGGGTCCCGTCGAAGACCTGGAAGAGTCCGGCGATCGGGATGAGCGTCGCGGCGAGCGCATACACCTCGGGGTCGGTGGTATAGAGCGCGGCGAAGGCCCCCGGCACCAGCGTGAACACCACCGCGGTGCAGGCCATGAACCCGACCCCGATGACGAGCGCGGCGCCCGCGGCGCGGCGCATCCCGTCGGCGTCACCGCGGCCGATGGCCTGCCCCACCAGCACCGCCCCCGCGCCCGAGACGCCGAGCGGCACCATGAACGTGAGCGATGCCAGGTTGAGCGCGATCTGGTGCCCGGCCATCTGCAGGGTCCCGAGGGTCCCCATCATCAGTCCGACGATGGCGAAGGCCCCGTATTCCAGCTCCATCGTGACGGCGATCGGGAACCCCAGCCGCGTCATCCGGAGGAGGGGTGCGGGGTCGAGCGCATCCCGGCGCAGCGGGAGGAGCGCCGGCCGGAGCACCGGCCACGCGAGCACCAGCACCCCGGCGCCGAGCGCGGTGCGCCCGACGGCGGTGGCGTACCCCGACCCGACCACGCCGAGGGCCGGCAGGCCCCAGTGGCCGTAGATGAGCCCGTAGTTGAGGGCCAGGTTGATGAGGTTCCCCGCGATGACCACCCAGACGATCGGCGCCATCCGGTTCATCGCCTGGAGCGTCTGGCGGAAGACGATGAATGCGAAGAACGGGAACATCCCGGCGAGCGTGGCGCGGGTGTAGCGGGCGGCGAGCGGGACCACTTCGGGCGGCTGGTGGAGCCAGCCGAGGACGGACTCGCCGGGGAGGAGGACAAGGGTGCACGGGATGGTGAGCAGGAGCGCCAGGACGAGGCCCCGCTGCACGCCGCGGGCGACGGCCACGGCGTCCCCCGCCCCGACGGCCTGGGAGACGATCGGGTCCATGACCATCAGCGTGCCCATCCCGATGCAGATCGAGGCGAACACATACACGTTGCCGAGGGCCACCGCGGCGAGCGCCTCCTTGGAAAGGTGCCCGACCATCACCGTGTCGACGACCCCCATGAACATCAGCCCGACCTGCACCGTCACGACCGGTACCGCCAGGCGGAGCATCTCGCCCAGGTCGGTCCGGCGCGGCGTGAATGCGGCACCCAGCACGCTTGCCCCCGATGGATCGTGGTCCTGCCAAGTGATACGGGGCCGTCCCTTGCGAGGCGGCCCCGGTCAGACTGCGCTCGGACGCCCGGCCCTCAGTGGATCTCGCTGAGGCGCCAGGCGCCGGCGGCGAAGGCGAGGGTCGCCTTCTTCTTGTAGTCGTCAAGCTTGTTGCGGTGGCTCTTCACGTCGGTGTACTGGTAGCTCCCCCGCAGCGACACTTCGGCCGAGTTCTCCGTGAGCTTGTTGAGCTTTTCCACCACCAGCGTCATCCGCAGGTTCTGGGACTTCTGGAAGAGGTCGGTGAACTCCTGCTGCTGCTTGACCGTGAGGCCGGGATAGGCGATCGCGACCTTGGCCAGGTCCCGTGACTCGATGGACTGGCGGAAGAGCTTGATGACGACGTCGATGGCGGCCCGGGTGGCGAGCGTATCGGTGCGCGGGTCGGCCGGGAGGGGCGGCGGCGTGGACGCCGCCTCGCGCCGCACCGGGGCCGTGGCGGCGGCCGTCGTCGTGGTGGTGCTCTCCGGCTTGCGGCCACGCTCGGCCCGGGTCCGCGCGGACTCCGATTTGGGCCGGGGCTTGGTGGCGGCGGGGCCGGTCGGAGCGGCCGCAGACTCCGCGACCGGCGGCGCCGCGACGACCGGAGGCACGGCGCGCCCGCGGAACACGCCCAGGAAGTACAGCACCGCCACCATCGCGATCCCGCCGATCCCCGCCCACGCCGGGCCGGACAGATGGAACCCGCGCCGCAGCCGGCGACTTGGCCCGGAGGCGGTGAACGGGATCGTCACCGCGTTGGGGTTGGACCGGAGGCCCGGGTTCGAGCGCGGCCCGGTCGTCGACATCCGGGGGAGCGGGCTGTTGGGCGTGTGGGAGAGCGCCAGGAGCTTC
>DATIEF010000016.1:0-5052 GCA_035455865.1 Gemmatimonadales bacterium
TGGCCGACAACAGCTGCGCGTATACCTCGACGGCGCGCAACTGGGGGAGTTGCACCCAGAGCGGCTGCCACGCCGACGCCACGGTCGTGACCAACCTCTTCAACAACGAGCGGGCCACGGTCGCCGGGCTGGTCAATCAGCTCTGGAACGACGTGAACCACAACGGCACCTTGGACGCGTTCCCGACCGACAGCGGGTACCTGGCCCAGATCTACGCCACCACGCCGTCCGAGTTCAACGCGGCCAATGCCGTGACCACGGCCGAGGGCGGGCTCTTCAACGCCCAGATGTTCGCCGAGGCGACCCAGTACGACCACTCCGACGGCTCGTACGGCGTGCACAACCCCTTCTACTACGAGGGGATGCTGGCGGCCACGATCAACGCGGTGAAGACGCAGTACGGACTGGCACCGCCGCCGCCGGCCGTCCAGGCATCGATCGACCGTGCCCTCGCGCGCCCGGCGGTGCACTACGTGCCGCCGCGCACCGGCGGCCTGGCCTCCGCGCGGTGATCGATCGGCCCCGGAGGCCACGATTCAGCTGATCCGTTCCACCGGCGCCTTGCCCGGGGTGGTCCACCTCCTCCAAGGCGCCGCTGGCGTGCCCACCGGTCAACAGGCCGGGCGGATCCACGAGGCGGTGGATTCCGTCGTCATCCATTCCCCCCTGCCCGACCCGATCGTCAAGGTCGCCCAGTTCCTGTTCCAGCAGCCGCCGTGGCTGATGGCCGGGGGCGCGGTCCTGGGCGCGATCGTCGGCGTGGTGGTCCTGGTGTGGCTCTGGCGGCGGCGGCGCGCGATGTGGGCCTGGATCGTGGCGCGGCAGGGATGGGTGCAGGGGGCGATGATCGGCGGCGTGGTGCTCGTGGTGGCCCTGGCCGGACTCGGGGCGCACAAGTCGTTCGACTACGTGATGCACGACAACAACTTCTGCCGCGGGTGCCACATCTTCATCCCGAGCGGCCAGCCGTTCGTGCGTCCCGACACCGGCACTTACCTGCTCGTGAACGCGCTTGAGGGAAAGCACGCGAAGCTCTCCTGCCACTCGTGCCACCCGTTCAACCTCGAGGCCCAGACCAAGGAGATGATCGGCTGGATCCTGGCGCGGCCCGAGGTCGTCCCGCCGCACGGGAAGGTGCCGCGGGCGGTCTGCGAACAATGCCACGAACGCGGCGACGCCAAGAAGAGCTGGGAGCAGATCAGTGCCACCGCCGGGCACCGCATCCACCTCTCGTCCGATTCGGCGGTCCTCAAGGGCAAGGTCGAATGCCTGACCTGCCACGCGCGCTCGGCCCACCGGTTCATCCCGGCGGACACCACCTGCCTCGATGCCGGGTGCCACATCGGCACCAGGATCCGCTTGGGCACCATGCAGGCCGCCCAGACCCAGATGCACTGCACGCTGTGCCACCAGTTCGATGTCGGGGTGCCGGCATTGGCCGAGCGCGACTCGGCGTCGAAGCTCCTCATCCCGAGCGGGCGGGAATGCACCGCGTGCCACCAGATGCGGGGCCTGATCTCCGCATTCGACTTCACCCGCGACCCGCACCGCGCCCGCTGCGGCGACTGTCACGACCCGCACAAGCAGACCAAGCCGGCGGATGCCGCGGCGCGCTGCGCACAGTGCCACACGGAATGGAAGAAGATCCCGTTCCACACCGGGGCGGCCCACCGGAAGGCCGTCGGTCCCACGACCTGCATCAACTGCCACCAGCCCCACACTGCGCGGGTGGACGCCAGCGACTGCACCGGGTGCCATCGCGAGGTCCGGACCCCCCACAAGGGCGAGGAGCGTCTCCTCCCGCCGGTCCCGTTCGACACGGTCAAGGCGCTGGGCGCGAGTCCGGCGCCACCCGGGGCCGACCCGGAACCCCGCGGAAAAGGGGACGCACCGCCGCCGAATGATCCGCCGCCGCACGCGACACCGTCGGCGGCGGACTCGTTCTCGCACGCGATCCACAAGAAGCTCGCCTGCCTGACCTGCCACGATCCCGGCTCCCAGCGGAAGCTCACCTTCGATCCGCCACGCGGATGCCAGATCTGCCACCACCAGGCGCCGGAACGCCGCACGTGCAGCACCTGTCACGACCCGAGCGCACGCACCGCGGCGGTGACGGTCGCCGTGCCGGTGGGCGCGCCGGGGCGCGGGCCGATCACGCGTCCCGTGGCCTTCCCGCACGCACGGCACGACTCGATCGACTGCCTGAAGTGCCACACGACCCCGGTGACGCTGGCGGCCGATCCGGCGGTGCTCTGTGCCTCGTGCCACGACCGCCACGCAGGCCCCACCACCGACTGCACCGATTGCCACGTCGGCACCGGGTTGCAGACCGCCCACGCCCCGCCCATCGACGCCCATCGCCGCTGCAGCGAGTGCCACACGGACGTCGCGGCCGCGACGCTCACGCCGACCCGCAACCTGTGCCTGCTCTGCCACGCCGCCCAGCGGACCCACGAGCCGGGGCGTGAATGCGCCACCTGCCACCTGACCGGCGTCCAGGAGCGGTGGACGGGCGGAGGTCGACCGTGACCGCGCGCGCCCGGAGCGCCATCCTGTGCGCCGCCGCGCTCGTGGCGCCCGCCGCGGCGGCGGCGCAGGGTTGGCGCGTCCGGCTCGACGCCAACGCCCAATCGGTGAGCTATCGTGGCTGGCAGATGGACAGCATCCCCTCCGGCTCGGTGGTGAGCGGCCCCGGCGGCGGACCGACCACCCCCGACGGCTACGCCGTCGCCTGCGATGGCGGCGCCTATTGCGTGTTCTTCCGCCCCGGGGGCCGGCAGGCCAGCACCCCCGGCGTGGTCGACGCCGACGCCACGATGTGGGGGCTCGGCGTGGCCGGGCTGAGCCTCCACGGCCACGCCCGCGTCGGCGGCGACCTCGGCAGCGGCGGCGCCTGGCCCGGGCCCGACCGGACGCTCGAGCTCGTCGAGGGCTACGCCGACTACGACCACGGCGGCTGGGGGCTGCGCCTTGGCCGCCAGATCACCGACGGCAGGCTCGGCCGCTACGGCTTCGACGGGCTCGCCGCCACCGCGCGGGACAGATCCCGCAGGCTGACCGCCCAGGTGTACGGCGGGTGGGGACTCGGACGCGCCGCCAACGTGCCCGTGACGAGCGGCGCCCTCGACCCGCTCAACGATTTCCAGCCGTCGCGCAGCCAGCTCTTCCTGGGTGGCGCCGCGCGATACTCGGGCACCGCCGGCGACATCGCCGCGGAGTACCTGCGCCTGACCGACGCGCTCCACTACGGCATCGACCAGGAACGGGTCGGGATGAGCGGCGACGCACGGATCCCCCGGACCCCGCTCGCGCTCACCGCCGACGTGCAGTACGACCTCGCGGCCGGCCTCTGGGGGAGCTGGGACCTTGGGGCGCGTTGGCTCGCGCGCCCGGTGACGGTGTCCGCGACGGTGCGCCAGTACCGGCCGATCTTCGACCTGTGGAGCATCTGGCAGGCCTTCAGCCCGCTTCCGTACCACGCGGTCGACGGCGCCGTGAGTTGGACGGTCGTCCCGCGCCTGTCGATCCAATGGCAGGGAGAGCGGTACTGGTACCCGCCGGCCGAGGTGAATACGCCGCTCACCAGCTTCACGGACCACGGGTGGCGCTCGTCGGTGGCCGTCTCCTGGCTGGCAAGCGACCGCGTGACCACGTCGGCGGGGTGGAACGCCGAGCTGGGCCCCGGTGCCGGGTCGCAGGGGTGGAACGGCGCGCTGACGTGGCGGGCCGGCTCCCGGATCTCGCTCTCCGCTCACGGTGGCACGCTCGACCGGCCGCTCGAGTACCGCTACGACGTGGCGTCCCTCGCGTGGTACGGCGCCTCGGCCGACCTGCGCCTGAACGAGCGCCTGCGACTCGGCGCCAACCTCGACCGATGGAACGAGGACCGCAGCCGCCCGGACGCCGCCGGGATCTCCTGGGACCAGACCCGATTCTCGGTCTCGGCGAGCTGGATCCTCGTCTCGGATGCCGACCGCCTTCCCCTGCCGCCGGCGAGGGTGCCGTGAAGCGGTCCGTCCTCCTTGCGGCGCTGCTCACGCTCGCAGCCGGCGTTCCGCTGCGTGCGCAGCAACAGGCCGACACCGGGCGGTTCGACCACGCCCGGCACGCCAAGCTCTTTCCCTCGTGCGTCTCCTGCCACGCCGGGGCGCAGGATCCGGGGCTGGCGCTCTACCCGGCGGCCACGGTCTGTGCCACCTGTCACGACGGCACGCTGCGGTCGAAGGTCTCGTGGACGCCTCCGGCGACGGCTCCGGCCTCGAATCTCCGGTTCGCCCACGATGCCCATCGCGCCGCGCTCGCCCGCCAGGGCAAGGACTCAGCGACGTGCGTCACCTGTCACGCGCCGAGCGGGGCGCGGTGGATGACGTCGGTGCGGTTCCCGGTGCCGGAGAGCTGTGTCGGTTGCCACGCGCCGGGTGGCGCCCACCTGACCCAGACCGACAGCGCGTGCACGCAGTGTCACGTGACGCTCGCGGCATCACGGTTGTCCGCGACCGAGGTGGCGAAGTTCCCCGCCCCGCCTTCCCATCGGGACAGCGCCTTCACGCTCGGCGGCGGGCACGGACGCGCGGCCAAGGCGTCGAACACGTCCTGCGCCCTGTGCCATGCGCAGGACTTCTGCGCCACCTGCCACGCCAACGCCGCGACGGTCCCGGCCATCCTGACGCTGGCGGCCGACCCGCGATCGCTGGCGCTCAAGGCGCCGACCGCCAGGCCATCCTCGCATTCGGATCCCCGGTTCGACCGGAAGCACGGGGCGCTGGCGCGGCGCTCGGGTGCCACCTGCTCCACCTGCCACTCACAGGAGAGCTGTACCACCTGTCACCAGGGCACGGTGCCGGACCAGGTCCGTCGACTTGCGGCCGCCGTGCCGGGACGTCCCTCCGGTGCGATCCTGGTGCGCCGGCCGCCGCCAACGCACCAGGATCCCTCGTGGAAGCGCTCCCACGGCGCCGACGCCGCCGCGCGTCCGCAGTCCTGCTCGGCGTGCCACGCGCGCTCCCAGTGCCTCGAGTGCCACCGGCCCGATGCGGGCGCCGCGACCGGCTA
>DATIEF010000017.1:0-2694 GCA_035455865.1 Gemmatimonadales bacterium
CAACGTCTTCGGCCTGGTCGTGACCCGCCTGGCGGCGCGGGGCCCCGATGACGACCATCCCTATGGCCACGCCAAGTTCGAGACTCTGGGCGCCCTCGGCATCGTCGTGTTCCTCTCCGTCACCATCTTCGAGCTGATCCGCGGCGCGCTCACGCACCTGCTGCGCGGCGGGCACCCGATCGCGTTCGGCCCCCTCGAGGCGGGGCTCCTGGCGGTGACGCTCGGGATGAACGTGTGGGTCGCGTGGTACGAGCGCCGCGCCGGCGAGCGGCTCAGGAGCGAGATCCTCCTCGCCGATGCGGCGCACACCCGTTCCGACATCTGGATCACCCTCGCCGTGATCGGCGGACTCTTGCTGGCCCGCGCCGGATACCTCTGGGCCGATCCGCTGCTCGCGGTCATCGTGGCGGGACTCGTGGCCCACGTGGGCTATGAGATCGTCCAGCGCTCGATGCCGACGCTCCTGGACCAGGCGGCCTTCCCCGAGGGCGACCTCCGGCGAGCGGCCGAAGCGGTCCCCGGCGTGCGCCGGGCCTACGGGATCAGGTCGCGGATGGCCGCGGACCTCCGCTTCGCCGAAGTGACGATCTCCGTGGAGGGCGCCGCGTCGGTGGACGCCGGCCACCGGATCGCCGATGCGGTCGAGACCGCGCTCGGCTCCGAGTTCAAGCTCGAACACGTCCTGGTGCACGTCGAACCATGCTGACCGACGCCCAACTCGCGCGGAGGCGCGGCCGGCGCCGGGCGACCGCATCGCCCCAGCAGCTGTACCAGGAGTTCCTGGTGCACCGGATCGAGGCCTACAAGAATTCCCGTTCCCGCCAGGACCTGATGCAGCTGGCGGAGGACGCCGTCGCGGACCAGGGCGCCACCACCGAAGGCCAGCTCTTCCTGACCGAAGTGATGATGCTCGACTGCGTCGACCGCCTCATCAGCAAGCGGCTCAAGCTCCCCACCTTCAAGACCTGGAAGCAGCATTACGGGAAACTGCGGGCCGCCCAGCGCGAGCCCGCGTACTGGGGCGTGAGCGACGGCCACCCCGTGGCGTCCCTCCTGCCGCGCTGCGAGGCCGGCGACCGGGCGCTCCTGGTCGGGGCCGCGACCGAGCGACTGGCGCCGCTCCTCGCCGCGCACGACGTGGAGGTCACCTTCCTGGCGGGATCGCTCCCGGTGGTCGAGCGGGTGGAAAAGCGCACCGCCGAAGAGTCGCTGGCCGGGGCATTCGAGGCATTCGTGGTCCAGCTGGGGCGCCGGTGGTTGCCGCCCGCCGAACACCCGACGCAGATCGTGGTGCTCGATGCCGGGGAGGTCGGGATGCTGGCCGAGTCCGACCTGCGGGACTTCATCGGATCCCTGCAGGGCCGGAGCGCGGCGGTGGGCGTGCACGTGCTGCTGGGGCACGCGGGCAGGATCGCCGAACTGCGCGCGTGGTACGCGGGATGGCGCCACCTTCCGGCGGACGAGCACGGCGCGGTCCTCGTCCCGCCGACGTGTCAGAACGACTCCGACGTGACCGAGTCACTTCAACACACACTGCTCGACGCTCGGGACTAAGCGACAGTAATACAATGACTTAGGTTGTTGCAGGATATGGCACGTACCCTGCCTATGGTGAAGGCGCAGTCCATCCACCATCGAGGGTACCACCATGAACGCAGCCGCCATCGCCACCGAGCAGGAGCCGATCGGGATCATCATCCACGATGGTGGGGAGCGCCGCAAGCCGGCCGCGATCTGGGCGTACATGTGGGCCGCCGACGAGGATGAGACGACCGACCACTGGCACGAGCACATGCCGGTCGACCACGCCGCCTGACCGGTCCCGCTCCCGACGACCGACCCCCGAGCCACCCGCTCGGGGGTCTTTGTTTCCAGGCTCACCTCCCACCCAGCACTCCCCTATATTCCCGCCGGTCTCATCCCATCGGATCTTCAATGCGAGCGCTCGTCAAGGAGTCGGCCGGACCCGGAATGGTCGTCAAGGACGTCCCGGTCCCCCGGATCGGCCCTTCGGACGTCCTGATCCAGGTGCGGCACGCCGGGGTCTGCGGCACCGACCTGCATATCTGGGAGTGGGATGCCTGGGCGTCGGGACGGCTCAAGCCGCCCGTGGTCATCGGCCACGAGTTCGCCGGGGTGGTGGCAGAGCTCGGCGCCGAGGCCAGGGCCGGCGGCCTCCTCGCAGTGGGCGATCTCGTGACCGCCGAGGGGCACGTCGTCTGCGGGCACTGCCAGCCCTGTCGCCACAACCAGTTCCACGTGTGCGAGCGCACCCAGATCATCGGCGTCGACCGGAACGGCGCGTTCGCGGAGTATATCGCGATGCCGGCGTCGAACGTGATGAAGCTCGACGGGATCCCCACCGAGATCGGCGCCATCATGGACCCGATCGGCAATGCCGTCCACACGGCGCTCGAGGGGATGGTGGCGGGGAACTCGGTGTTCGTCCTCGGCTGCGGGCCGATCGGGTGCTTCGCGGTCGGCATCGCCAGGGCGGCGGGCGCGTCGGTCGTCATCGCGAGCGATTTCAACCCGGTCCGCCGGGAGCTGGCGCGGAAGATGGGCGCCGACCATACCCTCGACCCGGCGGCGGTGGACATCCCCGCGCAGGTGCGCGAGCTCTCGGGCACCGGAGGCGCCGACCTCATCTGTGAGATGAGCGGGCACCCGACCGGCCATCAGCAGGCCTTCGCC
>DATIEF010000018.1:0-7968 GCA_035455865.1 Gemmatimonadales bacterium
CTCCACGCCCAGGGCCAGACCATCGTCCTGGTGACCCACGAACACGACATCGCGGAGCAGGCGTTCCGCCAGGTGCACATCCTGGACGGCCGCATCAGCCGCGACTTTGCCACCGAAAGGCCGTCGTCATGAAGTCCACCCGCACGCTCCTCGTCACGGCGCTCGCCGCTGCTGCCGCCGCCGGCTGCTCGAAGAAGCCGCAGGTCGTGGTCTACCAGGCCATCCCGGTCGACCGCCGCGACATCGTCGTGTCGGCCCAGGCGGCCGGGAGCATCCAGCCCGACACGACGGTCGACGTCAAGTCGCTCGCCTCGGGCGAGGTGACCAGCATCAAGGCCCAGACCGGTGAGGTCCTCAAGGCGGGGACCCTGATGGTCGAGATCGACCGGCGCCAGGCCAAGAACGCCGTCGACCAGTCCGAGGCGCAGTACGAGCAGGCCAAGGCGCAGCTCGCGGTGGCGGAGGCGGCCAAGCGCCGGGCCGACACGCTCTTTGCCCAGCAGGCCATGACCGAGGCCGACCACGACCAGGCCATCGTCAACTACGCCACCGCCCGGGCCAACCTCGTCACCGCGCGGGTCAACAACGAGAACAACGTCATCGCGCTCTCCCAGACCGAGGTGCGGGCGCCGATCACCGGGATGGTCATCTCCAAGAACGTCGAGCGCGGCAGCATGATCGCCGCGACCGGCAAGGATGTGAGCGGCGGCACCACGCTCTTCCAGATGGCCGACATGGGCCTGGTGCAGGTCCACACCCTGGTGGACGAGACCGACATCGGCAAGATCCAGCCGGGCCAGAGCACCACGGTCACCGTCGACGCCTTCCCCAACCGGCCGTTCGACGGGTACGTGATGAAGATCGAGCCGCGCGATACGGTGTCCCAGAACGTGACGATGTTCCCGGTGCTGGTCCGGATCGACAACAAGGACGGGCTCCTCCGCCCCGGGATGAACACCGAGGTGGAGATCCACGTCGGGCAGCGGCAGAACGTGCTCGCCGTGCCGAACGCGGCGCTCCGCACCCAGCGCGACTACGTCTCCGCCGCCCAGGTGCTGAACCTCGATCCGAACGTGGTCGCCAACGAGCTGGCAGCGGCCGACAGCACGGCCCAGGCGTCCGACTCATCCCGGCGCTCCTCCCTCGGCGCGGACGGCGCCGCCAAGGACGCGGGCGGCGCCCGGACGATGACGATGCCCAACGGCACCACCATCAAGCTCCCCGATGGCATCACGGAACAGCAGGTGAACGCGGCCTTCCAGCACATGCGGCAGGCGTTCCAGGGGGGCGGCGCGCCTTCCCCGGAGGACCGCGCGCTGCTCCAGAAGGTCCGGAGCGCCAATCCCGACATGATGGCCGGCGGGCGGCGGGGCGGCGCTGGCGGAGGGCGCGGCGGCAGCGGCGGGAGCAGCCTCGACTCGCGGCTCGGCGGCAGCTACATCGTGTTCGTCAAGCGCGGCGACACGATCCGGCCGGTGCGGGTGCGGACCGGGCTCACCGACCTCGAGTACAGCGAGGTCCTCACCGGGCTCCAGGAAGGGGACTCGGTCCTCGTCCTGCCGAGCGCCAGTCTGGTGGAGAGCCAGCAGCAGTTCAAGGAGCGGATCAACCGCTTCACGGGCGGCGGCAGCGTCCCCGGGATGAAGGCGACGCCCACCACCACGCCCAAGCCGGCGGCGGGTGCGGCGGCGGGCGGCGGGAACCGCGGCGGCGGACGGTAACGAGCCATGCTCATCGGCGAAACGGTCACCGTCGCGTTCCAGTCGATCCGGGCCAACAAGCTCCGGGCCGCACTCACGATGCTGGGCATCATCATCGGCGTTGGCGCCGTCATCACGATGGTGGCCCTCGGCTCCGGCGCGCAAAAGTCGGTCGAGGACCGGATCAACGCCCTCGGCGCCAACCTGCTCACGATCTTCGCGGGCCAGTCGTTCATGGGGGGCTTCGCCTCGGGCAACCGGGTGAGCCTCACCACCGACGACGCGGCGGCGCTGGACAGCGGCTCGACCACGCTCGCTGCCGTCGTCCCCGAGATCTCGGGTAACCTGCAGATCAAGTACGCCGACCAGAACTTCAACCTGTCCGTCACCGGCACGACGCCGAACTACGTCCAGGCCCACAACTACACGCTCCCCTACGGCCAGATGTTCACCCGGGGCGATGACGACGGGCGCCAGCGGTACGCGGTCCTCGGCGCGTCGCTGCCCGAGGAGTGGGGTCAGAACCCCGTGTCGCTGCTGCACCAGATGATCCACATCCGGGGCATCCCCTTCGAGATCATCGGGATCCTGAGCCCCAAGGGCGCCCAGGGATTCAGCAACCCCGACGAGCAGATCCTGATCCCCCTCCAGACCGCCAAGTACCGGATCTTCGGCAGCAACCGGCTGCGCTCCATCTCGGTGGAGATCAAGGACGGCGTGCCGCCCGAACTCGCGATGGTGGACATCGAGCGGGTCATGCGCCGCAAGCACAAGATCGCCCCCGGCGCGGACGACGACTTCCAGATCCGGAATCAGTCGGACATCCTGGCCACCCAGCAGCAGGCCACGCAGGTCTTCACCGCCCTGCTGGCCAGCATCGCCGCGGTGAGCCTCATCGTCGGCGGCATCGGCATCATGAACATCATGCTGGTCTCGGTCACGGAACGGACCAAGGAGATCGGCATCCGCAAGGCGCTCGGCGCCTCGCGGGGGACGATCCTCTTCCAGTTCCTCATCGAGGCGCTGGTGCTCTGCCTCACCGGCGGGATCCTCGGCATCCTCCTCGGCGTCACCGGGGCGGTGGTCCTGGCCAAGATCTTCAGCTGGAACACGCTCATCTCGCCGGTCGCGATCGCCATCGCGTTCGTCTTCAGCGGCGCGGTCGGCCTCTTCTTCGGGCTCTGGCCGGCCAAGCGCGCCGCGAGCCTCGACCCGGTGGAGGCGCTCCGGTACGAGTAGCGGAAGATGAGGTGAGGAAGTACAACTGCGAACGGGGCCCCGATCGGCATCGGAGCCCCGTTCGGCTCATCTCCCCCTCCCCGCCTCTTCCCCTCCTGGTCGCATCTTCTCCCCATCTCCCGCCCGGTTAGCTTTCCGGACCTCCACCGCCGGCCAACATGCTCGCTGTCGCGCTGCTCTTCCAGGTGTCCGCCGCCCTCCCTGCTCCGGTCAACGGCGTGGGTGCCCCCAGCGTCCCCATCCCGCGCATCGACGCCACCGCCACCATCGACGGGCGGCTCGACGAAGCGCCCTGGCAACAGGCCACCCGCCTCTCGGGGTTCTGGGAGTACCAGCCCGCCGACGGCCGCCCCGCCGGCGAGGAGACCGAGGTCCGGGTCTGGTACTCGTCCACGGCCATCTATTTCGGGATCATTGCCCACGACCCGCAACCCGACGCCATCCGCGCCACCGTGGCCGACCGCGACAACATCCAGGGCGATGACAACGTCCGGATCTACCTCGACACCTTCAACGACCACCGCCGAGCCTACTTCTTCGGCGTCAACCCGCTCGGCGCCCAGGAGGACGGCGTCCGCGCCGAGGGCGGGTTCTCCGCCGGGAGCATCACCGGCGGCACCACCGACCTGAACCCCGACTTCCTCTGGGAATCGAAGGGGCATCTGACCCCCGATGGGTACGTGGTCGAGATCCGGATCCCGTTCAAGAGCCTGCGCTTCCGAGGCGCCGACCCGAAGGCGTGGGGGATCCAGGTCATCCGCACCGTCCAGCGCACCGGATACCAGGATTCCTGGACCGACCTGCGCCGCGCCAACGCGAGCTTCCTCCTGCAGGACGGCACCCTCACCGGCATCCACGACATCCACCGCGGCGTGGTGGTCGAGGCCCAGCCGTTCGTGACCGGCGCGGTCTCGGGGCAGCAGGACAGCACCGGCGCCTTCACGCGCGGCGCGTGGCGGACCGAATTCGGCGCCAACCTCAAGCTCGGCTTCAGCAGCTTCTCGGTCGACGCGACCGCCAACCCCGACTTCAGCCAGGTGGAGAGCGACGCCGGACAGGTCACCGTCAACCAGCGCTTCGCGCTCTACTACCCGGAAAAGCGCCCCTTCTTCCTCGAGGGGATCGAGCTCTTCGCCACACCCAACCAGCTGGTGTACACCCGCCAGATCCAGAACCCGGTGGGCGGGCTCAAGGTCGCGGGGAAGGTGGGCCGGTTCACGATAGCCCACCTGACGGCGCTGGACGAGCCGGGCGGGGGCTCCGACAACGCGCTCTTCGACGTGGGGCGCGTCCGCGCCGACTTCGGCGAGAACTCCACCGCCGGCATCACCTACACCGACCGCTCCGCCGGCTCGCTCTACAGCCGGGTGGTGGCGGGCGACGTGCGCTACGTCTTCGGCAAGCTCTACTACTTCGAGACCCAGCTCGGCGGATCCTGGGTGCGCGATTCGACCGGCCAGCGCTCGAGCCCGATCTGGCACGAGGAGTTGGACCGCACCGGCCGGCAATGGGGCTTCAACTACCAGCTGAACGGCATCGGGCGGGGCTTCGAGGCGCGGGCGGGGTTCGTGCCGCGGACCGACATCGTGTCGGCACACGGCTTCAACCGCTTCACCTGGTATGGCGCGCCCGGGGCGCTGATGGAGAGCTTTACCGTCTTCTTCGGCCCGCAGGCCACCTGGGACTACGCCCACTTCTCCGCCGCGCACCCGATCGAGGGGAGCGAGAGCGCCACGATGATGGTGCGGCTCCGCGGCGGCTGGAACCTGAGCCTCGTCCCCACCCACGCGTACGTGCTCCCCGATCCGACCCTCTACACCGGGTACGCCGTGGGCCACGGCGCCAACCCGACCACACCGTACGCCGTGCCGGGGATGCTGGACGGATGGACGGGACAGCTCACCGCCGGCACGCCGGTGTACCAGGGATTCAACGCCAGCGCCTCCCTCTTCCGCGGCGCCGCCGTGCTCTTTGCCGAAGGGAGCCTCGGCACGGAGACGACCGTCACCGGGTCGCTCTCGCTGCGGCCGAGCCAGCAGGTGCGGGCCACCGGCAGCCTGATCGTCGACCGGCTCACCCGCGACCGGACCGGGGAGGAGTTCGCCCGAACGGTGATCCCGCGCCTCGAGGTCGATTTCCAGCCGCGGCGCTCGCTCTTCTTCCGCTTCGTCGGCGAGTACCGCTCCCAGCGCCTCGCGGCGCTCGAGGATCCGGCGACGGGAGACACCCTGGTCGTCAACGGCACCCCCTCGACCGCCTCGGAGTCCAACGCCTTCCGGATGGACTGGCTGGCGTCCTACCAGCCGAGCCCCGGCACCGTGGCCTTCTTCGGCTACGGCTCGAGCCTGGACGGCGGGCCCAATACGCTCACCTTCTCGCGGCTGGTGCGGCAGAGCGACGGATTCTTCGTCAAGTTCGCGTATTTGTTCAGGCGGTAAGGCGGTAGGGCGGTAAGGCGGTAAGGCGGTCAGGCGGTAGATGGGGCGGCTCCAACAATGCAGGCTTGGTCAATCCGACCCGCCGAGGCACCATTCCCTGACCGCCCTACCGCCTTACCGCCTGACCGCCTCCACTGGCGGAACCGTTCGCCCGCCGGCAGCGTTAGAGCCGAACATCCCACCGGAGACACGATGACCTCAGTCCCCGCCCCGCCCGGCGTGCGCCGCCACCACTGGCTGGTGCGCCTCACCCACTGGGTCAATGCGATCGTCCTCACCGGCCTGATCGCGAGCGGGCTCCAGATCTACGGCGCGTACTCCCGCTTCGGGCTCAAGGGGGGGATGCGCATCGGCCCCAACCCCTTCGAGGGCCGGAGCTTCCCCCACTGGGCCCGCCTCGGAGGGTGGCTCGCCGGCGGGCTCAACTGGCACTTTGCGCTCGGCTGGTTCTTCATCATCGCCGGGCTTGCCTACGTGACGTACCTCGTCCTCTCCGGCGAGTGGCGCTCGCTCCTGTTCCGGCCGCGCGACATCGGCCCCGCCCTCCAGATGCAGCAGTATTACCTGGGCCTGCGGAAGGAGCATCCGCCCCAGGGGAAGCACAACGCGCTCCAGAAGGGCGCCTACACGTTCATCGTGGCGCTCGGCGCCCTCTCCGCGCTCACCGGCATCTCGATCTACAAGCCGGTCCAGTTCCACTGGCTCACCGCCCTCTTCGGCGGCTACGAATTCGCGCGCTACTGGCACTTCGTGGCGGTCTGGGTCTTCGTTGCGTTCACCCTGGCGCACATCGCCCTCGTCGTCCTGGTCGACCCGGCCTCCCTCCGGGCGATGCTGAGCGGCTGGTACCGCGGGAGGTTCCCGAGCCATGACTGAGCCCCTGACTCGCCGAGACCTCTTCCGGATGGGCCTGGTGGCCGGCGCCGGCGCGCTGGTATCGGGCTGCGGCTGGGACGGCGGCCCCTTGAAGCCCGCGCTCGGCGCGATGGCCGGCCTCAACGACTGGGTGGGCGAACGCATCACCTCCCGCCACCGGCTGGCGCGCGAGTACGCCGTCTCCGAACGATCGGGCAGCGCCTTCCCGATGTATTACGTGAGCGACGAACTCCCGGTGCTCGCCGATCCGGCGGGGTGGCACCTGCAGGTGACCGGCCTCGTCCGGAAGCCCCTCACCCTGACCCTGGCGCAGCTGCAGGCGCTCCCGGCGACGACCTACACCGTCAAGCATCACTGCGTCGAGGGGTGGACCGCCATCGCGACGTGGACAGGGGTGCCGTTCGCCACGCTGGCGGCGCTGGCGGAGCCCACGCCGGCCGCGCGCTACGCGCGGTTCGATTCCTTCGACGCCGACTACTACAACGGCTGGGACCTGCGGACGGCCATGCACCCGCAGACCATCCTGGCGTACGCCTACAACGACCGGCCGCTGAGGCCAGACCACGGTGCGCCACTCCGGCTCTATTCCCCGCTCAAGCTGGGCTACAAGCTGACCAAGTACCTGACCACCGTCACGTTCACGACCGAGCGACCAGGGGGCTACTGGGAAGACCAGGGATATCCGTGGCTCGGCGGGCTGTAGGGAAGTGAGAAGGAGAAGGAGAAGGAGAAGGGAGAAGGAACGAAGCGCAGAATTCGGGGACTGGCGGGACGTGAAACGCCTGTCCTGAGTGCAGCGAAGGATGAGACGTGAGGCGTGGCCGGGAAATCGCGCCTAATCGAGCCCCCGCAAGGATCGCGAAGGGCCGCCGGAGCCCCTCTTCACTTTTCACTCTTCACTTCTTCTTCTCCTCCTTCTCCTTCTCCTTCTCCTCCGTTCTCCTCCTCACTCCCCCTCCAGCTCCACACTCGCGTTGCCGGCGGCGTCATAGACCACGCGGACCGTCCACGGCCGGCAGCAGACCTCGCAGTCCTCGATGTATTCCTGCGCACTCCCACCGCCGGGATCGAGCGATATGATCGTGCCCGCTCCGCACCACGGGCAGCGGACCTCGGCCTCGGTGTCTGCGGTACCGTCGCCCAGGGGGAATTCGTCGTCGAGCGGATCGTCGTCGGTGAAGTCGATCATGGTGAGGGTGAAGGGTAAGCGGTGAACGGGCAACGGTGAACGGTGAACGGGCAACGAGGGATCCTGCCGGGGCTTCAGGGGTCAGTGCGGCAGCGTGGCGTACCCGTTCACCGTTCACCCTTCACCGTTTACCATTCCCACCATGCGCCGCCCCACCCTGATCGCCGCGGGCCTCACGGCCGCGATGCTCGCCGCCCGGCTCTTCGGCGCGGCGCCGCTCAGCGACCCGACCGGTGCGTCACTCCCCGCATCGCTCCACCTGCACTTCCCGCTCCTCAACACTCTCCTGGCCCCGCTCTTCGACACCTGGGACGGGGTGTCGATGCTGGGGATGCACCAGCTGCGCGCCTTCTTCATCTGGGCCGCTGTGGCGATCGTCCTGTGGCGATGGATCAGGCGTAGGCGCTGGAGCGTCCGGGCGGTGCTGGCCGAATTCGCGATGACCCTCGGGTCGATCCTTGCCCTCCTCGCCTTCGGGCTGGTGGGGCTGGTCTGGCATCGGCCGATGGTGTCGCTCGCGGGGGTC
>DATIEF010000019.1:0-3856 GCA_035455865.1 Gemmatimonadales bacterium
ATCGACTGGCCTGAGACAGGGAAGCGCTCCCGAGACCAGCGGATCAGGTCCCTCCCTTCGCTCGGGAAGGTTCCGATATTCCCCGCATTACGCTCCCACCGGCACGCACGCGGATGACCCGGGCGGCGCATGCGCCGCCCCTGCTGAGGTACGCCGCCCCTGCTGAGCCCGCGCCCGCGCCCCTCACTCGCCACCCGCCACGCGCCACCCACCGACCACCCGCCACTCGCCACTCGCCACCGACGCGTGATACCTTCCCCATCCCTTTCATTGATCGAGCCGCCACTCATGCGTCGTTTCCTGGTCCTCGCCGCCCTTGGCCTCGGGTCGTCGCTCCCCCTCGCCGCCCAGCAGCAGCCCCCGGTCTTTTCCCACGCCGACACCCTGCGCGGGTCGATCGGGCCGGGGCGCGCCTGGTGGGACGTCGTCTTCTACGACCTCCACGTCAAGGTGGACCCGGCCGACAGCAGCATCGACGGCTGGAACGGGATCACCTACCGGGTGACGGGTCCGCAGAATGAGATGCAGCTCGACCTCCAGCCACCGCTCGAGCTCGACAGCGTCAAGCAGGGCCGCCGACGGCTGAGCGTGCGGGAGGACGGGAGCGCCTGGTTCGTGACCCTCGAAGCGAAGCAGCCCATCGGCGCCGTCCGCACCGTGACGGCCTTCTACCACGGGAAGCCGCGGGTGGCCAAGCGTCCGCCGTGGGACGGCGGCTTCAGCTGGCTCACCGACAGCCTCGGCAACCGGTGGGTGGCCACGACGTCGGAGGGGATCGGCGCCAGCATCTGGTGGCCCAACAAGGACACCCAGGCCGACGAACCCGACAGCCAGCGCATCGCCATCACGGTGCCGGACCCGATGATCGACGTCTCCAACGGCCGGCTCCGGAGCACCGTGCACCATCCCGACCACACCACGACGTACGAGTGGTTCGTGGCCGATCCGATCAACAACTACGATGTGGCGGTGAATGCGGGGAGCTATGCCCACTGGCAGGACACCATCCAGGGAGAGGCGGGCCCGCTCACGCTCGATTTCTGGCCGCTGGCCTACCACCTCGATACCGCCAAGGTGCAGTTCCAGCAGGCCAAGACGATGCTCGCCTGCTTCGAGCACTGGTTCGGGCCGTACCCCTGGTACAAGGACGGCTACAAGCTGGTGGAAACGGGGCACCTGGGAATGGAGCACCAGAGCGGCATCGCCTATGGCAACCACTACAAGAACGGCTACCTGGGGCGCGATCTCTCGCACACCGGGGTGGGGCTCGGCTGGGACTTCATCATCGTGCACGAGAGCGCGCACGAGTGGTGGGGCAACAACCTGACCGACCAGGACGTGGCCGACATGTGGATCCACGAGAGCTTCGCCAACTACGCGGAGAACCTCTACGTGGAGTGCCAGTCGGGGAAGGCCAAGGGCGCGGAGTACGTGATCGGCACCCGGAAGAACATCCGGAACGACGAGCCCATCGTCGGGATCTTCGGCGTCAACCACGAAGGTTCGGGCGATATGTACTACAAGGGCGGGAACATGCTGCACACCATCCGCCAGGTCATCAACGACGACGAGAAGTGGCGCGGCATCCTGCGGGGGCTCAACCACGACTTCTGGCACCAGGTGGTGACGGGGCAGCAGGTCCGGCAGTACATCAGCGACAAGGCGGGGATCGACCTGAGCCGGGTGTTCACCCAGTACCTCGAGACCACGAAAGTGCCGGTCTTCGAATACAAGATCAGCGGCGACACACTGTCCTATCACTGGGCCGATGTCGTGCCCGGCTTCGCGATGCCGCTCCGGGTGACGCTCGCGGATTCGACATTCTCGTGGATCCACCCGACCGAGGCGTGGCAGACGGCGCCGGTGCATCCGGGCCCCGCCGGGTTCAAGGTCGACGAGAACTTCTACGTCATCCCGAAGGACCTGAACGCGCCACCGCCGGCGGTGGACTCGACCGGGCATAAGTCGTGAGACGTGAGACGTAAGACGTGAGACGTGAGATGGAAGCAGGAAGGGGTGAGAGGTGTGCGCTCTCTTCCCCCTCACCTCTTACCTCTCACGTCTTACGTCTTACGTCTCACGTCTTCCTCTCCCGCTGGCGTCAGGGCGCCTCTGCGGTACTTTCCAGACGTGGGCCTGCACTCCCACGCACGGGAGGACGAGTATGCCGCCTCGCCGCACTGGAAAGGCCGGAGCTCGAAGGAAGCCGAAGGGACCCGATTATCGCCTGATCTTCCGTCAGGCGCCCATCCCCGCGTACATCGCCGAGACCGGGTCGACGCGCATCCTGGACGTGAACCAGGCTGCGGTCGAGCGGTATGGGTATACCCGCGCCGAATTCCTCCGCCTCACCGCGCGGGACATCCGCCCGCCGGAAGATGTGGCGCGCTACGACGCGTTCGTCGCCGAGCAGGTCCCCCGCCGTGACGCCTTCATCCCCGCCGGTCTCTGGCGGCACCGCACCCGCTCCGGCGAGGTATTCGACGTCGAGGTATCGTGGGCGCGGGTCCAGTGGAAGGGCCGGCAGGCGTACATCGCCTTCGTGCGCGACCTTTCCGTGCAGCGCTCGGCGGAGGCGGCGCTCCGACGCTGGGGCACCGTGTTCCGGGCGGTGAGCGAGGCAGTGATCATCAGCGACCTGGACGGGGCGCTGGTGGACGCGAACCCGTCGGCGGAGGCGCTCCTGGGCCGCCGCCGCCCGGAAATGATCGGGCGCCCGATCGGCGACTGGCACGCGCCAGGCACGGCCACGAGCGAGGAAGTCCGCTCGGCGGCCGCACGCACCGGGTATTGGAGCGGCCCGTTGCGGTTCGTGCGCCCTGACGGATCCGTGCGGGTGACCGATTCCACCGTCGTCCCGCTCTTCGACGGCGAGGGGCAGCTGTACGGCTACGCCGGTGTCAACCGGGACGTCACCGACCAGGAACGGGTGGCCGAGTCGGCGCGGTCGAATCACGAGCGGCTGGAGGCGGTCATCACCTCGTCGCCGCTCGCGATGTACGTGCTCGACTGCGACCTCGTGGTGCAGGCGTGGAACCCGGCGGCCGAGCGGATCTTCGGTTGGTCGGCGGTGGAGGCGATAGGGCGGGTGCTCCCGACCCTCGGCCCCGGGGACATCGCCGAGGCCCGGGCGCTGGTCGCGCGCGTGGAGGCCGGCGGGACGCTCTCGCGTGTGGAGCTCACGCGCCATCGGAAGGACGGGTCGGAGGTGTCGATCTCGCTGTCGTCGGCGCCGCTCCGGGATGCGTCGGGGAAGCTCGTCGGCCTGTCGTCGATCGCCGAGGACGTCACCGAGGGGAGGCGGATGGAGGCGCAACTGAGGCAGGCCCAGCGGATGGAGTCGGTGGGCCGGCTGTCGGGGGGGATCGCCCACGACTTCAACAACCTCCTGACCGCCATCCTCGGATCCGCCGAGCTCCTCCGCGCGACCCTTCCGGAGGGCTCGCCCGAGCTCGAGGAGGTGAACGAGATCGAGAAGGCCTCCCGGCGCGCCGCCGACCTGACCCGCCAGCTCCTCGCGTTCAGCCGTCAGCAGATGCTGGCACCCGCCATCGTGGATCCCAACGACCTCCTCACCGAGCTCAAGCGGATGCTGGGCCGCGTCGTCGGCGAGGACATCCACTTCGAGACCCGTCTTCGTCCCGGCATCGGGAAGGTCCGCGCCGACCCCGGCCAGCTGGGCCAGGTGGTCATGAACCTGGTGGTGAACGCCCGCGACGCGATGCCCGAGGGCGGGATGCTCACCATCGCAACAGCGCTCGCCGAGCTCGACGAGCGTTACGTCGAACGCCACCCCGGCGGCGCCGCCGGGGAGTTCGTCGTCATCAGCGTGACCGACACCGGCTCGGGGATCCCC
>DATIEF010000020.1:0-8401 GCA_035455865.1 Gemmatimonadales bacterium
CCTCTTCGACCTGCCGGATGGCTCCACCCGGCGCATCGTCGTCGACCGCCAGGCGGTGACGGCCAAGCTCGCCGCGATCATCGGGAATGACGACTTGCGGCGGTACATCCTGTAGGGAACAGACGCACAGACGCACAGACGCACAGACGCATGGACGCACGGACGCACAGACGCATAGACGCACGGACGCTCGGCGGCTCAGGAGCGGAGGACGGATGATGACTCGGGTGGTGGTTGCGATGGCGATCTGCTGCGCCCCTGCGTCCGTGCGTCTCTCCGCCCAGGCGCCCCGGCCGGTCCACGACCGCGTCCTCCAGCGCCAGCTCGAGGCCGCGGTGCGCGGCTTCGGCGGGACGGTGGGCGTCTACGCCCGCCAGCTCCGGACCGGGCGCTGGGCCGCGATCGACGCCGACACGGTCTTCCCCACCGCCAGCATGGTCAAGGTGCCGATCCTCATCGCCACCTTCGACGCCATCCGGCGCGGCGCCCTCCGGTACGACACGACGCTCACCTTCGTCGACTCGCTCCGCTACGACACCACCGGTGACCTCGTCGCCAAGCTCCGCGACAGCGCGCGCGTCCCGCTCGACCAGATGATCCTGATGATGATCACCACGAGCGACAACACCGCCGCCCTCTGGCTCCAGGGCCTGGCCGGCACCGGGACGGTCATCAACCAGTGGCTCGAGGGCCACGGCTTCGTCCATACCCGCGTCAACTCCCGCACTCCCGGTCGCCACGACGACTGGGTGCACTACGGCTGGGGCCAGACGACGCCGAGGGAGATGACCGAGCTCTTCACGCTGATCCGCAGCGGGCGCGCGGTGAGCCCGGCGGCCAGCGAGCAGATGTACCGCGCCCTCACCCGCATCTACTGGAATGGCGACGCGCTCTCGGTGCTGCCGCCCTGGGTCCAGGCGGCCTCCAAGCAGGGAATGGTCGACGGCACCCGCGGCGAGACGGTCCTCGTCAACGCCCCGTCCGGCGACTACGTCTTCTCGATCATCACCAAGGACCAGGCCGACTCGAGCTGGACCCCGAACAACGCGGGAGACGTCCTCATCCGCCGCGTCTCCGCGCTCCTCTGGAAGCACTTCGAGCCTCGGCACCCCTTCACTCCCGCGCCGGGCGCCGACTCCCTCCATCCATAAGGAAGCGCCCCGACCTTGCTCGGACCCCGGAAACCCGATAGAATCCGCCTGCCAAAATGACGGTTTCCGCCTGACAGCCGAGCCTATGCCAGCCAGACATTTCCTGACGATCCCCGATCTGTCGAAGGCCGAGCTTGCGGCGCTGCTCGACCTGGCAGAGCGGATGAAGACGGGCGCGTACCGCGAGCGGCCGCTCGCGGGAAAGACGCTCGGGATGATCTTCGCCAAGAGCTCGACGCGCACCCGGGTGTCGTTCGAGGTCGGCGCCTACCAGCTCGGCGGCCACGCGCTCTTCCTGTCGAGCCGCGACATCCAGCTGGGCCGGGGCGAGCCGGTGCGCGACACGGCGCGGGTGCTCTCGCGCTACCTCGACGGCATCATGATCCGCACCTTCGACCAGGCCGAGGTCGAGGAGCTGGCGCGGTTCGGCTCGATCCCGGTCATCAACGGACTCACCGACCTGCACCACCCCTGCCAGATCCTGGCCGACCTGCTCACCATCAAGCAGCACCTGGGTGGGTGGGAGGGGAAGGTGGTGGCCTGGGTGGGCGACGGGAACAACATGGCCAACAGCTGGATCGACGCCGCCGGCCTCCTCGGCTTCGAGCTCCGGCTGGCCTGCCCCGAGGGCTACGAACCGAACCACGAGATCTTCGAGCGGAACGCCCGGCTCGCGAAGATCACGATCACCGGCGAGCCCGAAGAGGCGGTCAGCGGTGCACATGTCGTCAACACCGACGTCTTTGCCTCGATGGGACAGGAGGCGGAGGCGGAACAGCGCCTCGCCGCCTTCCGCGGGTACCAGGTCAACGAGGCGCTGATGGCCCGGGCCGACCGCGGGGCCATCTTCCTCCACTGCCTCCCCGCCCACCGCGGCGAGGAGGTGGCCGAGGCGGTCCTCGAAGGAAGGCAGTCCCGGGTGTGGGACCAGGCGGAGAACCGCCTCCACGCCCAGAAGGCCCTGATGGCGACGTTGATGGGATGATCCGGTGAACGGTCGACGGACAACGGTGAACGGGGTCCCCGTGCGCCGCCCCGTTCACCGTTGACCGTTCACCGTTCACTCAAACGCAGGAACCACGCTCATGTCCGACACGCTCCGCCACACCCCCCTCCACGCCCAGCACGTCAAGCTCGGTGCCAAGATGGTGCCGTTCGCCGGGTTCGAGATGCCGGTCCAGTACGCCGACGGGATCACCGCCGAGCACAAGGCCGTGCGCGAGAACGTCGGGCTCTTCGACGTGTCCCATATGGGCGAGTTCGAGGTGTCCGGCGTCGATGCGCGCGCCTGGGTCAACAAGATCACCTGCAACGACGCCGGCCAGCTCCAGCCCGGCGAGGTCCAGTACTCGGCGCTCCTGACCGAGGCGGGGACCTTCGTGGACGACTGCACCGTCTACCGCTTCGAGGACAAGGTGATGCTGGTGGTCAACGCCGCCAACATCGCCAAGGACTGGGAGCACATCGTGTCGCTCAAGGGCGGGGCCAACATCCGCCTCAAGGACATCTCGAACGAGGTGGGGCTCCTGGCGCTGCAGGGCCCGAACGCGGAGCCGGTGCTGCAGAAGTTCACCGACATCAAGCTCGCCGCCCTCAAGTACTATCACTTCGCCACCGGCAAGGTGGCGGGGAAGCAGGTGTTCCTCTCCCGCACCGGCTACACCGGCGAGGACGGCTTCGAGATCTACTGCCGCGCCTCCGACACGCCGGCCATCTGGGACGCGCTCATCGTCGAGGGGAAGGTCCCGCCCATCGGCCTGGGTGCGCGCGACAGCCTGCGGCTCGAGGTGGCGTACCCGCTCTACGGCAACGACATCGACGACACCACCACCGCCTGGGAGGCGGGGCTCGGCTGGATCGTCAAGATGGAGAAGGGGAACACCTTCGTCGGCCTCGATGGCCTCAAGCGCCAGAAGCTCGATGGCGTCAAGCGGAAGCTCGTCGGCTTCAAGCTCCTGGAAAAGGGCTTCCCGCGCCACGGCTACGACGTGTACTACCAGGGGAAGAAGGTCGACATCGTGCGGAGCGGCACCGTGAGCCCCTCCACCGGCGACGCGATCGGGATGACCTACCTTCCCGCCGACGCGGCGGAGCCGGGCACGAAGTTCGAGGTCGACTGTCGCGGCACCCGCGTCCCCGCCGAGGTGGTCAAGCGGCCGTTCTACACCAAGGGCTCGGCGAGGAAGAAGTAGGGGTCGCCTGCGGCGACCCGCGGATGGGCGCATCGTCGGATGGATCCCGCTTCCGGCACCGATGCGACCGTGCGACCATCCGCCCATCCGCCCACGCCATGTCCATCCGCATCGCCATCCTGACCATCTCTGACGCCGGCAGCCGGGGCGAGCGCGCCGACGCATCGGGCGATGCGATCGCCGCCTGGGCGGCGGCGCGCGGCTACGCGCTGGCGGAGCGCGCCCTGGTGGCCGATGAGCCCGCCGCCGTCTCGGCCCGCCTCTCGGAATGGGCCGATCGCGGCGCGGCCGACCTGATCCTCACCACCGGCGGCACCGGCCTGGCGCCCCGCGACACCACTCCCGAGGCCACCGATCGCGTGCTCGAGCGCCGGGCGCCCGGGATCGCGGAGCTCCTGCGGGCCAGCGCCGTCCCCGCCAACCCGCGCGCGGCGCTCTCCCGCGGTGTCGCCGGGGTGCGGGGCCGGGCGCTCATCGTCAACCTTCCCGGTTCCACGACCGGCGTGCGCGATGGGCTGGCGGCACTGGAGCAGGTGGTGGACCACGCGGTGGACCTCGTCACCGGCCGGCGGACGGCGCACTGATGCCCAAGATCCTCCTCACGATGGACGACCTCGAGACGGCGGTGCGCTCCAACGCCGCGCTCGAGGCCGCCGGCCACCAGACGGCGATGGTCGCCGCGGTGGACGACGTCCGCGCCGCCGTCCGCCGCGAGCACCCCGACCTCGTGGTGCTCACCGGCGGCGTCCGCGAACCCCGCGCCATCCAGCTGGCCCAGCTGGCGCGTGAGTCGGAGATCAGCACCCTCGCCCTGCTCGAACCCACCGACACCGAGCGGAACGACCGCGTCGAGCGCCTCGACACCACCGAGGCGCTGGTCAAGCCGGTCTCCGCCGACGACGTGGTGGCCACGGTGGCGCGGCTCCTCGAGCGCCGCGACCTGCAGCGCCGCACCGGCATCTTCGGCGAGAGCGCGCCGATCCAGGAGGTGCTGGTCCGGATCGAGCAGCTGGCGCCGGTGTCGAGCACGGTGCTCATCCAGGGCGAATCGGGCACCGGCAAGGAGCTCGTCGCCAAGGCGATCCACGACCTCTCCCCCCGCCGCGGCAAGCCGTTCATCGCGGTCAACTGCTCGGCGCTCCCCGACACCCTCCTCGAGTCGGAGCTCTTCGGGCACGAAAAGGGGGCGTTCACCGGCGCCGCCGAGCGCCGCCTCGGTCGGTTCGAGCTGGCGGACGAGGGCACCATCTTCCTCGACGAGATCGGCGAGATCCCCGAGAGCACCCAGGTCAAGCTCCTGCGCGTGCTCGAGAGCCGGAGCTTCTTCCGGGTCGGCGGCACCCAGCCCATCAAGGTGAACGTCCGCGTGGTCGCGGCCACCAACCGCTCGCTCCGGGACGAGGTGTCGCTCGGCGCCTTCCGCGACGACCTCTACTACCGGCTCAACGTCCTCAACATCTACCTGCCGCCGCTGCGCGAACGGCGGGAGGACGTCCCGCTCCTCGTCCGCCGGTTCATCCGCGAGTTCGCGAAGGCCCACGATCGGACGTTCCACGGGATCACCGCCGAGGCGCTGCAGAAGCTGGTAGACGCGCCGTGGCCGGGGAACGTGCGCCAGCTCCGGAACCTGATCGAGTCGATGGTGGTGCTGGCGCCGGGCACCGAGATCCGCGCCAACGACATCCCGGCCGACATCCTCGAAGGTGCGGGCCGGCTCCTTCCGGTCCGGGTGGGCACCCTGGGCGCCGGCGGGCGGGAGGTGGGGTCGCAGGAGCTCGAGTTCATCCTCAGGAGCCTGATGGACCTCCGGCTCCAGGTGGAGGAGCTCCGCCGCCGGCTGGATGAAGGCCCCCAGCGGGTACACGTCATCGAGGTGGGCGATGGGCACCCCGTGGCCGACCTCGTGGAGCACGCCGCCGAGGCCCCGCCGGAGATCCTCTACCGCCCCGGGATGACCATGGCGGAGGTGGAACGGGCGGCCATCGAGGCGGCGCTCCGGGAGCACCGGGGGAACCGCCGGAAGGCCGCCGAGATCCTGGGCATCGGCGAACGGACCCTCTACCGCAAGCTCAAGGCGTACGGGCTGGGCTAAGTTATTGGTCTTTCAGAGTTTGGGACGTCTCCCATCTTGACGTGACGGGCGTCACTCCCGATATTGGTAGGTCCTTCTTTGGGCCCTCACCTGGGCCGGTCCCCATAGATGTTCGCTATCGAGCCTGAGGCCTGCGTCGGCTGCCTCGCCTGCCTGCGCGTGTGCCCGGCAGATGCGGTGGCGGTCGAGGAAGCGGTGGTCCGGATCGTGGACGCGTCGTGCGTGCGCTGCGGGCTCTGCCTGCCGGCGTGCCCGCACGGGGCCATCACGGCGCGGGGGGAGCTGGCGCGGGCGGTGGCGGCGGCGGTCCGGGGCGACGGGATCCTGATCCTGAGCCCCGAGGCGGTGACCCACTTCTTCCCGGCGACGCCGGAGCAGCTGGTGAACGCGGCCTACGCCGCGGGGTTCCGCTGGGTGACGCGCGGCGTCATCGGCGACGAGCTGGTGGCGGAGAAATACATCGAGCTCTGGGACGACCCCTCGTGGGGCACCCTCATCCGCTCGACCGACGTGGTGGTGGTGCAGGCGGTGGAGCGGGAGTATCCGGAGCTGGTGCCGTACCTGGCGCCGGTGACGACGCCGGCCGAGGCGGAGGCGAGGTACCTGCGGGCGCTGCACGGGCCCGACGTGCCCCTGGTGTACGCGGGGGTGGTGCCGCCCTCGGGCAAGGAAGTGCTCGACGCGGCGATCACCTTTGCCGACCTGGGCGAGCTCTTCGAGCGGCGCGGGGTGGATCCGGCCAGGCAGCCCGACGTGTTCGTGCGGCTGCCGGAGGAGCGGCGGCGGTACCTGAGCCTGGCGGGGGGGATGCCGCTGGCGCTCCTGGCGGAGGTGGGGAAGCCCGGCGCCCGGCGGGTGCGGACCATCCGCGGACTGGAAGCGCTCCCGGCCATCGCGCGGGCGGTGCGGGCGGGGCAGGACCTCGGGTTCGTGGACCTGCTGAGCCACGAGGGGACGCTCGACCACCCGATCGCGGGGCCGAAGGAAGACCTCTTCTGGCGCCGGTCGGTGGTGGAGGCGAGCGAGCCGCCGCGGAGCCGGTATCCGGTGGTGGACGCGGGAGTGGTGGCGAGCATCGGGGCCACGTTCGACATCCGCCCCCGGAAGCGGCCGGTCAACGAGGCGTTCGTGGGCACCATCCTCGACGCCATCGGGACGGGGCCGAACGGCAAGGCCTGGGACTGCCGGGCCTGCGGGTTCCCGACCTGCCGGCGCTTTGCCGAGGCCGCCTCGGAGGGAAGGGCGACGCTCCGGCAGTGCACGCCGTACCAGGTGCGCCGGGCCGACGAGGCGCAGCGACAGGCCGCGGTCGACAGCCTCACGGGACTCGCGACGTACCGGGTGCTCCGCGACCGGCTGGCGGCGGAGATCGAGCGCAGCAAGCGCAGCGGCGAGAAGGTGGCCATCGTCTTCCTCGACCTCGATCGGTTCAAGGACCTGAACGACCGGTGGGGGCACGAGACCGGCAACCGGGTGCTCGAGCGGCTGGGGCGGGAGCTGCAGGGAGGGGTGCGGGGATCCGACCTGGCGGCGCGCTACGGCGGCGATGAGTTCGTGATCCTGCTCCCGCGCACCGACCTGGGGGGCGGGCAGCGGGTGGCGGAGACCCTGCGGCGGCGGCTCGAGGGGGTGGGGCCGGAGCTCGGGCTCCCGGCGGGGAGTGTCACGGCGAGCCTGGGCGTGGCCGAGCACGACCCGGCGGCGCCGGCGGCGGGGGACCTGATCGAGCTGGCCGACCGTGCGCTCTACGCGGCCAAGCAGGCGGGACGGAACGTGGTGGCGCCGGCCGAGGCCGGCGACCGGGACCAATCGACGTGAGGGGTCAGTGACCGGATCGGCATCGGTGCGTGAGCCGGGAGACGACAAGGAGCCGCGCAGCTCTGCCCCCGACGTGTGGGGGGTGCGGCGGGCGGAGAACCTCCTCACCAGCCTCTCGGGGGTGCTCTCGGCGCGGGTGGTCACGACGCCGCTGGGCGAGGTGAGCGAGGTCCACATCCTGGCGCAGGCCGGGGTGGCGGCCAAGCAGATCGTGCGGAACGTGGAGTCGGCGCTGCTGGCGCAGCTCGGCCTCAAGGTGGACCACCGGAAGATCAGCGTGGCGCAGACCGCCGAGGTGCAGCCGATCCAGGCCGTGGAGCAGGAGGCCGTGAAGCAGCGGGCGCTGCAGCGGGCGGTGCTCTTCGAGGGGATGCAGGTGGGGCCGGGGCGGAAGAACCGGGTGACCGTCGACGTGACCCTGGGCTTCGGCGGGCGGACCGCCAGCGTGTCGGAGGAGGCCACCGACACGCCGAAGGGGCGGCTGGAGGCGGCGGGGCGGGCGGCGGCGGCGGTCATCGACGAATTGCTGGGCGACCACTCCATTGCGCTGGACGGCGTCAAGCTGGTGGCGGCGTTCGACCAGGAGGTGGTGGTGGCGGGGGTGCAGGGGCTGGGGGGGCGGGAGCCGGTCCTGCTGGTGGGGACGGCGGTGGTGCGGGAGAGCGCCGAGATGGCGGCGGTGCTCGCGGTGCTCGACGCCACCAACAGATGGGCCGACGTGCGGCGGTAGCGCGCGCGCCGGGAAGGGCCCACAACGGGCGGAGCGGAACTTCGGAAGGAGGATGGAGGAGGCCCCGGTCTTCGCGAAGCAGGGAGCGGAGACGAGCGGACCAGGGATGAGCGGAGCGTCGGTCAGGCCATAGCGAGGCCTGGCACTTTCGGAAGGTCAGTGGTTCCCGAAAGGAGGTGACGCTCGATGCTGCATATCACTTGGCTCGCGGCGGCGATTCATTTTGTCGCCAGGCTGTTCATGAGTGAAGGTCAGACCTGGGTCTGATCTTCGAAGCCGGGGTCGACCCTCCAACCAGTCCTGAATGAACAAGCAGACCGCAACTCGAAGTTTTGTGGCTTTGGTCGCCCTTGGCGCGGTCACTGGGACGACCACAAGCTGGGCGACCCACCTGGAATTTCCGGGCTGGGCCGCACTG
>DATIEF010000021.1:0-2560 GCA_035455865.1 Gemmatimonadales bacterium
TCATCGGCAAGGGGAGCAAGATCTGGCACTTCAGTCACGTGATGGCGGGGGCCGTGATCGGCGAGCGGTGCAACCTGGGCCAGAACGTGGTCGTGATGCCCGGCACCCGGCTCGGGAACAACGTGAAGGTCCAGAACAACGTGTCGATCTACGAGGGCGTGGTCCTCGAGGACGACACCTTCTGCGGGCCGAGCTGCGTCTTCACCAACGTGATGAACCCGCGGAGCCACGTCTCCCGCAAGCACGAGTACCGGACCACGCTGGTGCGGCGTGGGGCGTCGATCGGCGCCAACGCCACGATCGTCTGCGGCGTCACCCTCGGCGAGTTCTGCTTCATCGGAGCCGGGGCGGTGGTCAACCGGGACGTGCCGGCCTACGCCCTGATGGTGGGTGTGCCGGCCCGGCGGGCCGGGTGGATGTGCCAGTGCGGGGAGCGGCTCTCGCTCCACGATGGGAAGGCGGCGTGCGGGGCCTGCGGTGCCACGTATCAGGAGTCGGGCGGCGTCCTGCGCCAGATTGCCCCACCCTCCGGGCGCGGCTAAATTCAGGCCCAGTAGCGGCTTGCGCTACCACGCGCCCGGGCTCGCCGGCATTGGCCGATCGGACCGCGGGCGCGTCGAACTTCGTTCAGGGGTCCATCGTGGCAAACGTTCCTCTGCTGGACCTGGTCGCGCAGTACCGGGCGATCCAGGAACAGGTGCTCCCGGCGCTCCAGTCGGTCATCGAGCGGCAGGCGTTCATCATGGGTGCCGAGGTCGGGCAGCTCGAGGCCGAGGTGGCCAAGCTCTGTCACGCCAAGCACGGCGTGGCCTGTGCGAGCGGCACCGACGCCATCCTCATCCCGCTGCGCACCCTCGGGCTCAAGCCCGGCGACGAGGTCATCGCGCCGGCCTTCACGTTCTTCGCGACCGCCGGGGCCATCGCCAACGCGGGCGGGAAGCCGGTGTTCGTCGACATCGAGGCGGGGAGCTTCAACGTCGACCCGGCCGCGATCGAGCGCGCCATCACCCCGCGCACCCGCGCGATCGTGCTGGTGCACCTGTACGGCCAGATGGCCGCGATGGAACGGATCGTCCCGCTGGCCCGGAAGCACGGCATCGCGCTCATCGAGGACGGCGCCCAGGCCATCGGCGCGCGGCGGAAGGTCGACGGCCAGTGGCGCGCGGCGGGCGAGCTCGGCACGGTGGGGACGCTCTCCTTCTTCCCGACCAAGAACCTCGGCGGCTGGGGCGACGGCGGGATGATGGTGACGCAGGACGACGCCGTGGCGGCCCGGCTCCGCTCCCAGCGGCTCCACGGCGGGACCCGCGAGTACTTCCACGACGAGGTGGGGCTCAACAGCCGGCTCGACACGATGCAGGCCGCAGTGCTCCTGGCCAAGCTCCCGTTCCTGGCGGGGTGGAACCAGGCCCGGCGCCGCATCGCGGCGCGCTACGGCGAGCTGCTGGCGGGGGTCAAGGGCGTGGTGACGCCCCCCACCGACCCGGCGAACGAGCACATCTTCCACCAGTACACCATCCGCGCCGAGCGGCGGGACGCGCTGGCCGAGCACATGAAGAAGCAGGGGATCGGACACAAGATCTACTACCCGCTGGCGCTCCACCAGCAGCCCTGCTTTGCCCACCTCGGCTACAAGTCCGGGAGCCTGCCGGTGACCGAGGCGGCCACCGCCCAGGTCATCTCGCTGCCGATCTATCCCGAGCTCACCGAGGCGCAGCAGGACCAGGTCGTGGCCGCCATCCGCGGATTCTACGCGTGACCCATATCGCGGTCGTCGGCAGCGGATACGTCGGGCTGGTGGCCGGTGCGTGCTTTGCGGAGACCGGCAACGACGTGGTCTGTGCTGATATCGACCGCGGCAAGATCGACCGGCTCGTGGCCAACGACATCCCGATCTACGAGCCGGGGCTGGAGGAGCTGGTGCGGCGCAACCAGGCCGAGGGCCGGCTCCGGTTCACGAGCGACGTGGGCGGCGCGGTCGAGGCCGCCCAGGTCGTGTTCATCGCCGTCGGTACGCCGCCCGGCGAGGACGGCTCCGCCGACCTCAAGCACGTGCTCGCGGTGGCGAGCACGATCGGCCGGCACATGCGCGCTCCCACGGTCGTGGTCACTAAGAGCACCGTCCCCGTCGGCACCGCGGCGAAGGTGCGGGCCGCGATCGCGGCGGAGAGTCCGCTCCCGTTCGCGGTCTGCTCCAATCCGGAGTTCCTGAAGGAAGGGGCCGCGATCGACGACTTCATGAAGCCCGACCGGGTGGTGATCGGGGTCGAGGACGACGGGGCCCGCGAATTGCTGCGCGAGCTCTACGCGCCCTTCGTGCGGAACGGCAACCCGATCCTGTTCATGGACATCGCCTCGGCGGAGGTCACGAAGTACGCCGCGAACGCCATGCTCGCGACCCGGATCTCCTTCATCAACCAGGTGGCGCAGTTCTGCGAGCTGGTCGGCGCCGACGTCGACCTGGTGCGGCGCGGGATCGGCTCCGACCGCCGCATCGGGCCGGCCTTCCTCTTTCCCGGCCCCGGGTACGGCGGCTCCTGCTTCCCGAAGGACGTGAAGG
>DATIEF010000022.1:0-3268 GCA_035455865.1 Gemmatimonadales bacterium
AGCCCCAGGTGGCTCCAGGTGCGCCCGGCGTCGGTCGACTTGTAGACGCCGTCGCCCTCGTTGATGGCGCCGCCGGTGATCATGTCGCCCATGCCGACGTAGATGACGCTGGTGTCGGAGGGGGCCACTTCGATGGCCCCGACCGAGGGCGAGGCGGTGATGGCGTTGTCGGAGATCGGCTCCCAGGTGATACCGGCGTTGACCGTCTTCCAGACTCCGGCGGACGGGTAGCCGGCGTAGAAGACGCCGGGCTCACCGATGGCGCCGGTCACGGCGGATACGCGGCCACCGCGGAAGGGGCCGACGTTCCGCCAGACGAGGCCGGTGACGAGGCTGGGCGAGAGGGGCGTCGCGGCGATCGAGCCGGCCACGACGAGCACCAGCGCCACGGCAAGGAGACGCAAGGGTCGGGAAGCACGCGGGGTCATTGTGTCAGTACCCTGATGGGGGAATGGGAGACTCATAAGGTGTGCGCCACCCGGCCGGAGCGACAGGGGGGATCAGCGGGACAGTGGGACAGCGGGCTAGCGGATCAACGTGTGAGTGGGTCAGATGAAGTACGCGCAGGAGGCCTGGAACGTTTCGAAACGGCCATCTGGGGGCGACGCTAAGAAGGTACAACGCCGTTCAGGCCCTCCGCGCCTCACTATCTTGTCTCTTGAGGTTTCCGCCTCCTCCCCTCCTACCCTCTTACCTCTTACCGCTCACCGCCTCCCCCAACACCCCCATCGCATCCCGCAGTTGCCGATCGGTAAGGTACGGCGCCGGGCCGAATCGGAGCACGTCCCCCCGGGCGTCGGTCAGGACGCCGAGTGCGTGGAGCGCCGCGGAGAGCGGGGCCGCCCCGGGCGTGCGGAGCGCCAGGAACCCGCCGATCTCGGCCAGGGGCGCGGTGCGATCGTGGGTGATGACTGCCGGATCCAGGTCGAGCGCATCGAAGGCCTCCGCCAGCACCCCGACCTGATGCTGGCTCACCGCGCGCAGCGTGGCGGGCGTCAGTCCTTGCGCCTCGAAGAACTCGAACACCCGGGCGGCACGGTAATGGCTGGCGGGATCGTACGTGGATCCGGCAAAGCGATCACCGCCGGCGCCATACGCCACGCGCCCCCCGGCATTGGCCTCGGCGAGCGCGGTGAATTCGCTGTACCACCCGGTGACGACGGGCCGCAGCACACACGAGGCCGGGATCCGGAGGAAGCAGTTCCCCTCGCCGAGCTGGCAGTACTTGTAGCCCCCGCCGATGACATACGCGTCGTCGAGGCCCTTATCCGACAGCACGAACGGGACCACGTTGAGCGCGTGATACACGTCGACCAGGAGCTCCGCGCCGTGCCGGCGGCACCGCTCCGCCACGGCACCGAGTCCACGCGCGATCCGCCCGCTGTCGAAGAACACCGCCGAGACGAGCACCATCGCGGTGCGGTCGTCCACGGCCGCTGCCAGCCGCTCCGCGACCGACTCGACCGGTGACTCCGCCACCCGCACGACCTCGATCCCCTCCTCGGCCAGGCGGTCGAGCTGGCGGCGGATGGTGTGGAACTCGCCGTCGGTGGTGATGAGCCGGGGCCGCGCGCGGATGGGCAGCCCGGACAGGAGACGCACCAGGAGTTCGTGAGTGCTCCCCGCGAGCGCGATCCCGCCCCCGGCATTCCCCAGGAGGCGGGCGAAGCCCGCGCGGACCTGGTCGGCCTTCCGGAAGGCGTGCTCCCACTTGTCGTCCACGTATCGGGCGGCGTCGAGCCACGACTCGGCCTGCGCCTCGAAGGCGACGTCGGGCCAGGCCTGGTGGGAATGACCGGTGAGGAGGAGCCGCTCTGCCACCCGGAAGCGCGTGTAGTGCTTCGCGAGCGCGTTGGGCGTGCCGTAGAGGGAGGCAGGGTCCATTCGCTACAGCTCGGTGCGGATGGCCCAGAGATCGGGGAAGAGGGGCTGGTCGAGCGTCGTTTTCAGGTACTCCGCGCCATCGCTGCCACCGGTGCCGCGCCGGGTGCCGATGGTGCGCTGGACCATCTTCACGTGCCGGTAGCGCCACTCCATCAGCCCCTCGTCGAGGTCGACCAGCCGCTCGCAGAGTGCGGCGAGCTCGGGGCGGTGGCGGTACATCTCGACCAGCACGCGGCGGAGCTCGGCGGAGGGCTCGACCTTCCGGGTCACGTCGCGAGAGAGATCGGCCTTCGGGATGGCGACGCCGTTGGCCGCGAGGTACCGGAGGAACGCGTCCCAGAGGGTCGATGCCGCGAGCCGCGCTTCCAGCCGCCGGCGGGCGGCGCCTCCCGCGGGGTAGCGCTCCAGCGCCTTTGGGTCCTTCCAGCCGAGCACGAACTCGAGCTCACGGAACTGGAAGGACTGGAAGCCGCTCCCCGACTCGAGCCGGTCGCGGAAGGAGAGGAACTCGAGCGGCGTCATCGTCTCGAGGATGTCGAGCTGGCCCACCATCACCTTGAGGATGGTGAGGATCCGCTTGAGGGTGTGCTGGGCGCGGTGGCCGTCGTTCCGCCCGAGAAGCGTTTCGAGGTGGGCGATCTCGTGCAGGACCTGCTTGAACCAGAGCTCGTACACCTGGTGGATCACGATGAAGAGCATCTCGTCGTGCTCCGGCCCGTCGGAAAGGGGGCGCTGGAGCTCGAGCAGCTCGTCGATCTTGAGGTATTCGGAGTAGGTCGGCATTGCGGTTCCCGGATGGTCCGGCGGGGGGATTCAGGCTGGCGGAACGTAGCGACCGCGGCCGGGACCGGGAAGGAGCGGGCGGGTCAGCGGGTGGCAGCCTCGATCCGGAGCGGGGTGCCCCACGGATCGCGCGTGGAAACGAAGCTCCGTCCCGCCGCTTCGCCCCGATCGGACGCGAATCCCCCTGCCGCGAGGTCGGTCGCCACCGCCGCCACGCTCGCGGCGTCGGGGAGCTGGATGGTCCATTGGAGGAGCCGGGCCTCGTCCGTGGTTGGCGCGGTGGCGCCGCTGCCGGCCCAGGTGTTGGTGCCAAGGTGATGATGATATCCGCCGGCGCTCAGGAAGAGGGCGCCCGGGTATTCCCAGACGGTGCGGTCGAAGCCGAGGGTGTCGGAGTAGAAATTTGCGGCGCGCGCGAGGTCACCGACGTGAAGGTGGACGTGACCCATCGTCGTGCCTGCGGGCATTCCGGTCCACGGTTCTCCGCCGGCCGAAGCGACGATGCCGGCGGCGTCGAGCGGGTCGGTGGCCATCATCAGTTCGCGGCCGATCCGGCGCCAGGCGGATCGGGGGCGGTCGGCGTAGACCTCGATACCGAGGT
>DATIEF010000023.1:0-8169 GCA_035455865.1 Gemmatimonadales bacterium
CTCAAGGCCGCCGAGGCGCGGGAGAGCGCGGCGCGATGGGGGGTACGCTCGGCCCGCTCGGCGTATGGCCCGACGCTGACGGCGCGGGCAGGATGGAGCGGGTTCACCCAGCAGTTCACCAACACGAACATCCTGCTCCAGCAGGCGTACAACGGGGCGCTGGGGACCGTGGCGAACTGCCAGTTCCAGAACAACATCATCACGCGCCTGACCGACACGCTGCCGTACCCGAACGGCGGCGTGGTCGCCAACTGCAACACGTACGCCGGGCTCAACACCGGCGGCACCGCGCTCAACGACACCGTGGCCAACGGGATCCGGAGCCGGAACAACGTCTGGCCGTTCCACTTCCAGAAGCAGCCGTTCCAGGCGAGCCTGACCATCTCGCTCCCGATCTTCACCGGCTTCAGCCGCCACCTGCGCACCTCGCAGGCCCAGGCGCAGATGGACGACGCGACCGAGCAGTTGCGGGCGACCCAGCTGCAGGTGCGCGCCGACGTGCAGTCGCGCTACCTGGCGCTCCAGACGGCGTGGCAGGCCATCGGGGTGCAGGCGGCCGCCAAGGCGGCGGCGCAGGACCAGGTCAAGCTCGCTTCCAACCGGTTCCAGATCGGGAGCGGCACCTCGCTCGAGCTGGCGGACGCGGACAATTCGCTCACCCGCGCCGAGGGCGACTACATCAATTCCGTGTACGCCTACCACAAGGCCCTGGCGGCGCTCGAAGCCGCCGTCGGCCACACCCTTCGCTGACCCCAGAGGACCCGCAGAATGTCGCGCCGAACCAAGCTCGGACTCATCGTGACGCTCCTGGTGGTGGTCGTGGGCGGCATCGCCGCGCTCGCCGCCGCCAAGAAGAACAGCCGCGCCGTCGACGTCCGGATGGAGAAGGTGGCCCGCCGGGACCTGGTGGCGGCGGTCACCGCCAGCGGCCACATCGAGGCCAAGAAGTCGGTGGACGTCACCGCCGACATCACCGGCCGCATCATCCAGATCGGCGTCCACGAGGGGGACATGGTCAAGAAGGGCCAGTTCATCCTCCAGATCGACCCGACGCAGTACCAGGCGGCGGTGTCGCAGGCGCGGGCGCTCCTCTCCTCCAGCGAGGCGTCGCTGGTGCAGGCGCGGGCCAACCGCGACCAGGCGCAGCGGTCGCTGCAGCGGGCGCAGGAGCTCAAGAACAGCGGCAACTCGCTCATCTCGACCGAGCAGGTGGAGCAGGCGCAGACCGCCTATGACGTGGCGGTGGCCAACTACAACTCGGCGCAGGCGCAGGTGGCGCAGAACCGTGCCAACGTCGACCGGGCCGAGAGCGACCTCAACCGCACCAAGATCTTCGCCCCGATCGACGGCCGGGTGACCCGGCTCAAGGTCGAGGTGGGCGAGGTGGCGGTCCCGGCGACGTTCTCCAAGGACAACGCGCTCCTGGCCACCGTGGCCGACCTCGGCACCATCCTCGCCAAGGTCAAGGTGGACGAGACCGACGTGGTGCGGCTGGCGCTGGGCGATTCGGTGCAGGTGAGCATCGACGCCTTCCCCGACACGACCTTCACCGGCCGGGTCACGAAGATCAGCAACAGCGCCGACCTGACCGCGGGCGCCATCACCCAGGGCACGAGCGAGCAGGCGGTCGACTTCGAGATCGAGATCACCCTCGACCATCCGCCGGCCGACGTGCGCCCCGACCTGAGCTGCACCGCCCGCATCGTGACGGACGTGCGGAAGCAGGCGCTCAGCATCCCGATCATCGCGCTCACGGTGCGGCAGCACACCGCCGCGCCCAACGAGCAGGCGGCGCCGCGGCCGGAACAGGGCGCCAAGGCGGCGACCGACACCGCCAAGGCCAAGCCGAAGGACACCGAGGGCGTCTTCGTGGTGAACGGCGGCGTCGCCACCTTCCGGCCGGTCAAGGTCGGCATCGCGGGCGACGAGTACTTCGAGGTGCTCAACGGGGTCAAGGAAGGCGAGACCATCGTGGCCGGCACGTACCAGGCCATCCGCGACCTCAAGGACAGCTCCCGCGTCCGCGAATCCGCGGCGCCGGCGATGGCCGGGCCGGCCAAGTGAGCGACGCCGTCATCCGCGTGTCCGAGCTCCAGCGCTCGTACGTGATGGGCACGGAGGTGGTCCACGCGCTCCGCGGCGTGTCGCTCGAGATCCGGCGCAACGAGTACGTGGCGATCATGGGCCCCTCGGGGTCGGGCAAGTCGACGCTGATGAACCTCCTCGGCTGTCTCGACACGCCGAGCGCGGGCGAGTACTGGCTCAACGGGCAGGAGGTGTCACGGATGACGGATGATGCCCTGGCCCGGGTGCGCAACAAGGAGATCGGCTTCGTCTTCCAGACGTTCAACCTCCTGCCCCGCGCCTCGGCGCTCCAGAACGTCGAGCTGCCGCTGGTGTACGCGGGGCTCGCGGCGCGCGAACGGCGGCGGCGGGCGGAGGAGGCGCTGGAGCGCGTGGGGCTCGGCGACCGGATGGGACACCGGCCCAACGAGCTCTCCGGCGGCCAGCGGCAGCGCGTGGCGATCGCCCGGGGGCTCGTCAACGACCCGTCGATCCTCCTGGCCGATGAGCCCACCGGCAACCTCGACAGCGCCACCAGCGAGGAGATCCTCGGCGTCTTCGAGGGGCTCCACCACCAGGGGCAGACCATCGTCCTCGTGACGCACGAGCCCGACGTGGCGCAGCACGCCCACCGGACCGTGGTGATCCGCGACGGGCGGATCGCGAGCGACCGGCAGAACCGCGAGGCGGCGGCCTGAGATGAAGCTCCTCGACGCCGTGCGCATGGCGCTCCACACCATCGTCAACCAGAAGCTCAAGAGCTTCTTCTCGATGATCGGCGTGCTGATCGGCGTCACGTTCCTCATCGCCGTGGTGAGCATCATCACGGGGATGAACAAGTACATGGAGGACAAGTTCGCCAACGCGCTGATCGGGCTGAACACCTTCCAGCTCAGCAAGTTCCCCCAGATCAACACCGGGAACGTGACGCGCGACATGTGGTTGAGCTGGCAGCGGCGCCCTCGGATCAGCTACGCCGACGCCGACTACCTCCAGGCCCGGATCCAGACGCCGGTGACCGTCGCGCGCTACTGCCAGGACCGCGAGGTGTTCACGGTCAACGGCAAGCAGGGGAAGGACATCGGCCTGGTCGGCACCGAGCCCTCGTATTTCAAGGTGATGAACTACGACCTGAGCGAGGGCCGCGCCATCACCGAGCAGGAGCTCCGGCTCGGCAGCCCGGTGATGGTCATCGGCAGCCTGGTGGCGGAGAAGTTCTTCCCCGGGGTCGACCCGCTGGGGCACGAGGTGCAGGTGGCCGGGATCCCCTACCGGGTCATCGGAGTGGTGGCGAGCCAGGGGACGCTCTTCGGCATCTCGCTCGACAAGTTCGGGATCGTGCCGTACTCGTCGCCCGCGCGTCGGCTCATCTGCCCGATCGGGATGGTGGACTACGTCTCGTTCCAGGCGGCGACGCCGCAGGCGATGCTGTCCGCGCGGAATGAGGTCGAGGCGCTGATGCGCACCCGCCGGCACCTCAAGCCGCAGGACGAGGACAACTTCGACCTGAGCTCGTCCGAGAACGCGCTGGCCGGCTGGAAGAAGATCTCGGGGTTCCTGATGATGGCGCTTCCCCTCCTGGTGGGGATCGGGCTGGTGGTCGGCGGCATCGTGATCATGAACATCATGCTCGTCTCGGTCACCGAGCGGACCCGGGAGATCGGCGTCCGGAAGGCGCTGGGCGCGCGCCACTGGGACATCCTCTTCCAGTTCCTGGTCGAGTCCGCCACGCTCTCCACGGTGGGGGCCGCGATGGGCATCGCCACCGGCTTCGCCCTGGCGTTCGCCTTCTCGGCCCTGACGCCCCTCCCCGCGGCCGTCGCCCCCTGGTCGGTGATCGTCGGCGTCGGTGTCGGGATGGGGGTCGGCGTCATCGCCGGCGTCTACCCTGCCAGCCGTGCCGCCAAGCTCGACCCCATCGCCGCCCTGAGGACCGAATGACCAAGCGCCGCACCCTCCTCGACCCGGCGCGCCTCGCCGAGGGCGTGGGCATCGCCTTCGACGCGGTGCTCTCCAACAAGTGGCGGGCCTTCCTCACCATCCTGGGCGTCGCCATCGGCGTGGCGGTGGTCATCTCGATCAACGCCGCCATCACCGGCATCAACCGCAGCGTGTCCCAGCAGCTGGAGCAGCTGGGCCCGAAGACCTTCTTCGTCTTCCGGTTCTTCCGCGGCGGGCTCAACATCAGCGACGGCTCCGACGAGATGTCGCCGTGGCGCCGGAACCCGTGGCTCAAGGTCGATGAGGCGGAGATGCTCCGGAAGCTCCCGGGCATCGCCGACGTGATGTACGAGGAGGACACCCAGGGCCCGGTCAGCGCCGGCAGCCAGAAGCTCGCCAGCGTCGACATCGCCGGGATGAACCCGCCGTGGATCTACACCACCGGCGGCACCATCATCGAGGGGCGGAACTACAGCGAGGTCGAGGAGGCCGCCGGCTCCCACGTCGCGGTCATCAACGACAAGCTGGCACAGACGCTCTTCCCCAACCTCGACGCCCTCGGCCGCACCATCAAGGTCTCCGGCCAGCCGTTCGAGGTGGTGGGGATCTATTCCGAGCCGTCGGCGCTCTTCAGCAACTCCGACTCCCCCAAGCTCGCCATCCCGCATTCCGCGTTCGTCAAGTCGGTGAACTACTGGAAGGGGTGGATGAACTTCGCCGTCCTGCCGAAGGACAGCGTGTCCGTGGGCGACGCGATGGACCAGGTCACTGCGGCGCTCCGCGGGCGCCGGGGCCTCAAGCCGGCCCAGGACAACAATTTCTCGCTGGTGACCCAGGACAAGCTCCTCGACACCTTCAAGAGCGTCACGCAGGGGTTCTTCCTGGTGATGATCGCGCTCTCGATGGTGGGCCTGATGGTCGGCGGCGTGGGCGTGGTGGCCATCATGATGATCTCGGTCACCGAGCGCACCCGCGAGATCGGCGTCCGCAAGGCGCTCGGCGCCACCCGGCGCGAGATCCTCTTCCAGTTCCTGGTGGAGGCGGCGACCCTGACCCTCATCGGCTGCACCGCCGGGATGCTCCTGGGCGGCCTCGTGACCCTCGGCATCCGGGCCGCGACCCCCCTCCCCGCCGCGATCTCGTTCTCCGCGGTGGTCGTCGCCATCCTCGCCGCCATCCTCACGGGGGTGCTCTTCGGGATGTATCCCGCCCTCAAGGCCAGCCGGCTCGACCCGGTGGAGGCGCTCCGGTACGAATAGGAGCGACGGCCCCGCCCCGGGCCTTCCACCGCGCCCGGGGCGCCCCGTCCATCGACCGGGCTAGCTTTCATCCATGCCGTTCGTCGAGGCCATCCGGCTCGCCTTCGCTTCCATCTGGACCGCCAAGCTGCGGTCCTTCTTCACCCTCCTCGGCATCATCGTCTCGGTCGCCTTCCTGGTCGCGGTCACCGCGATCATCCAGGGGATGAACGCCTACGTCAAGGAGAACCTGACGGGGGCGATGATCGGCACCAACGCCTTCCAGGTCCGCCGCACACCCATCAGCATCGGGCTCCTCGACGACGAGGCCATCAAGGCCCTCGCCAAGCGGCCGATCATCTCCCACGACGACGCCGAGGCGGTGGCCGGCGCCCTCCCCGACGCCCGCGCCGTGGCGCTGCAGTCGGGGTGGCCCCCGCCCACCGGTGAGGTGACCTACCGCGGGACCACCGTGGGGAGCGTGCTCATCTTCGGCGTCACCCCACCCTACCAGCTGGTGCAGGACTACCGCTTCGAGGCCGGCGAGCCGCTCACCGAACCCGACCTCCGCGAGCGCCGCCTGGTCACGGTGCTGGGCTACGACGTGGCCAAGAAGCTCTTTACCGACCCGGCGAGCGCCGTAGGCCGCTCGGTCCGGGTGGCCGGCACCGAGATGATGGTGCGGGGTGTCATCGCCCCGAAGGGCCAGATCCTCGGCCAGTCCTTCGACGGCTTCGTGCTCCTCCCGCTCTCGACCTTCGAGGCGCTCTTCGGCCGCCGGAAGACCACCGTCGTGTCGGTCAAGATGGCGGATGCCGCGGGCGTGGCGCCGGCGATGGACCGCGCCGAGGAGGCGATGCGGGTGGCGCACCACCTGCGGCCGGGCCAGCCCGACGACTTCACCGTCGACAAGGCCGACGCCCTCCTCGCGTTCTGGCAGAGCCTGACCAAGGTGCTCTTCACGATCATTCCCGCGGTGGTGTGCATCGGGATCGTGGTGGGCGGCATCGTCATCATGAACATCATGCTGATGACGGTGAACGAGCGCATCCGCGAGATCGGGCTCCGCAAGTCGCTCGGCGCCCGCCGCCGGGACATCCTGAAGCAATTCCTGGTGGAGACCGTGGCGCTCTCCATGCTCGGCGGGCTGCTGGGCGTGGCGGCCGGCTGGGGGCTGGCGCAACTGGTGGCGGCGGTGTCGCCCCTTCCGGCGCGGGTGACCCCGTGGGCCATCGGGGCGGCGCTCGCGCTCGGCGCCGGGACCGGGATCGTCTTCGGCGTGTATCCGGCGAGCCGCGCGGCGCGGCTCGACCCGATCACGGCGCTCCGGGCGGAATGATGGGCGGCTCGACCCTCCGGGAGGGCGTGCTCATCGCCCTCGACCAGCTGCGGAACAACAAGCTGCGCTCGGTGCTCACGATCCTGGGCGTGGTCATCGGCGTCACGGTGGTGATGGCGATGGCCAGCATCGTCCAGGGCGTGCGGTCGCAGATCTTCAACGCCATCGAGGTCGCCGGGCCGAGCACCTTCTACGTGATGCGGTTCTTCTCCCAGACCCCCGTCAACCCCGATAACCTCCCCCCCGAGATCCGGATCCGGCCGGTGCTCGACCGGCGCGACGCGGCGGCGGTGGCGCGTGCCGAGACGATCGCATACGCCGGGCTCTGGATCCAGCTCTTCAGCCGCGTCACCCGCGGTGCGGAGCGCACCCAGACCGTGACGCTCTTCGCCGCCGACGACCACTTCATGGACATCCAGGGCGGCACGCTCCTGCGCGGCCGGATGTTCTCGCCGGCGGAGCTCCACGGCGCGCCGGTCATCATCCTCGAGGCCGACGTGGCCGCCCGCCTCTTCGGCCAGGAGGATCCCCTCGGCAAGTACGTGCGCGCCGGCGACCAGGAGCTCCAGGTCATCGGGATCTACCAGAAGCCCGGCAACATCTTCGAACCGCCCGGCCAGGCGACGGCGGGGGTCATCCCCTTCGAGACCGGCTACCAGCGCTACCGCTTCGACCAGACCAACGCACTCTTCATCGCCGTCCGCCCGCGCGCCGGGGTCGACCCCGCCCGGGCCCGCGACGAGGCCATCGTGGCGCTCCGCCGGGTGCGGGGCCTCCGGCCGGCGGCGCCCAACACCTTCGACCTCATCACCCAGGACCAGATCCTCGCCACGGTCGGGAGCCTCACCGGCGTCTTCTTCCTGGTGATGGTGGCGCTCTCGAGCGTGGCGCTCCTGGTGGGAGGCATCGGCGTGATGGCCATCATGATGGTGTCCGTCACCGACCGCACCCGCGAGATCGGGACCCGCAAGGCGCTCGGCGCCACCCGGCGGATGGTCCTCTGGCAGTTCCTGGTCGAGGCCGCGACCCTGACCCTGGCCGGCGGGATCATCGGGATCGCCTTCGGCCTCCTGACCGGCGAGGTGCTCAAGCGGGTGCTCGCCATCGAGGCGTCGGTCCCGGTGTGGAGCGCGCTCCTGGCCTGCGGCGTGAGCGTGCTGATCGGCCTCGTCTTCGGCGTCATTCCCGCCAACCGGGCCGCGAAGATGGATCCGGTCGAGGCGCTGCGGCACGAGTGACGGCGGTGAACGGTCGACAGTGAACGGTGAACAGGACGGGCCGGTCACCGTTCCCCGTTCCCCGTTCCCCGTTTACCGTTCACCGGTCACCGTTCACCTTCGCGGAGCGAACATGCCCGTCGACCTCCTGGCCATCGCCGCGCACCGCGACGACGTCGAGCTCACCTGCGCCGGCACGCTCATCCGGGCCGCCGACCTGGGCCAGCGCACCGGGATCCTCGACCTGACCCAGGGGGAGACGGGGACCCGCGGCAGCGCCACGCTCCGCGGTGAGGAGGCGGCGCGTGCCGCCAGGCTGATGGGCGTGGTCGAGCGCCGGAACGCGGGCCTTGCGGACGCGCACCTCCAC
>DATIEF010000024.1:0-4055 GCA_035455865.1 Gemmatimonadales bacterium
ATCTCGAGGGCGACTCCGCGTCGGTCGCGCTCGTCCGGGCCTTGCAGGATCCGGATGCGACGCTCCGGGCGGCCGCGGCACGGGCGCTGGCGGGGAGCGGGCGCGACCCCTGGCCCCAACCGATGCCGATCGTTCGCTGACCGGCGCAGAGCGGGGCGGGGGTTGACAGCGACGCCGAGTGCTGAATATTCAGCACAATGTTGAATTTTCACCTTCGGGCCCCGGCCCGATCCATTGGAGGCACCATGTTGAACACCACGGTCCCGGCCCTGCTGACCGGGATGCTGATCGCCGGCGTCGGATCGGTCGTTGCCGGCGCCCGCCCCGCAGGGGAAGGGACCCGGCCGCTAGTGAGTGCCCTGGCCAGCGGGGCAACCGACGCGGGATCGGCCCGCGCCGTGCTCGCCGCCGCCCGCAATGCGCCGCCCGAGATCTGCGCCCTGGCGGTGCGCGCGGTGCAGGGGCACTGGGGGCGCTGGGGGGAGTTCGATCCTCCGGCGGACATCGCCGACTCGAGTGCTGCGGTGCACTGGGCGCTCCGCAATGCGCCCGAACCCGATGCGGTCCCGGTGCTCCTGGCCGGCATCGCTGACCCGAACGATTGCGTCAGGGCCATCTCCGCTCGCCTGGTGGCCCACGCCGAACTCCACGGCGTCACGACGGGGTTGCTGGAGGCCCTCCGCTCCGGCACGGTCGGCACCCGCTCCGCTGCCGCGCTGGCGCTCGGACTGGCGGAGGCTCCGGCCGCACTCGCGCCGTTCATTGCGCACCTCACCGATCAGGCACCCGAAGTGCGCATGATGGCGGCGTGGGGACTCGGGACCCTCGACCAGGGGAGCGCGGTGGCGCCGCTCACCAGGGCGCTCAAGGACGACGTAGCTCGGGTGCGGAGTGCCGCGGCACGGGCCCTCGGCCGGCTGGACGACTCGTCGGCCGTCACAGCGCTCGCGCGGGTGCTGCGGAGCGACCCGGACGAGAGCGTCCGGGTGGCCGCCGCCGAGTCCCTCGGACGCCTCGAGGAACAGTCCGCGGTGCCGGCGTTGGTCGACGCCCTTGGCGACAGGAGCGCTGAAGTCCGTCGCGTCTCCGCCTGGGCCCTCGGCAACCTCGACGCGAAGGGAGCGACCGCGGGGCTCAGCCGCGCGCTGGACGACACCAGCACCGACGTGCGAGAAATGGCCGTGTGGGCCCTGGGCCAGGGTGGCGAGCGGAGCGCCGCCACCGCGGTCGCCCGGCGGCTCCAGGGCGACGCCGCCATCGAGGTCCGGCGCCGGGCGGCATGGGCACTGGGCCAGCTGGGCGCCGATGAGTCGGTGCCGGCGCTCGGGGGCGCGCTCCGCAGCGACAAGGATGCGGAGGTCCGGCGGGAGGCCGCGTGGGCCCTTGGTCAGCTGGACGCGAAGGCCGCTGTGGCGCCGCTGGTCCAGGCGCTCCGCGACAGCGCCGCCGACGTCCGCGGGATGGCGGCGTGGGCCATCGGTACCCTCGGGCCCGAGCAGGCGCCGGCGGCGCTCTTCGACGCGGTGAAGGACCCCGAACCGGGGGTCCGGGAGAAGGCCGCCTGGGCGCTCGGAACCATCGCGGACGCCGCTGCGGTGCCGGCACTCAAGTCCGCCCTGGGGGACGCGTCGGGGGATGTGCGGAAGGCGGCGCTCTGGGCGCTCAGCCAGATCGACAGCGACGCCGCGCGCGACGCGCTCGTGGCCGCGCTCCAGAGCCGGTCGGCCGAGGATCGAGCCCGGGCGGCGCGGGCGCTGGGGCGGGGAGGAGTGAACCCCTGGCCCTGGCCCTGGCCCCAGCCGGAGCCGCGCCCCTTCCCGGATTGAGCGGCACCCGCACGGCCTTCCCTCGGCGGCCGGGCACCAGGCGCCGGCCGCATTAGTTTAGGGAGGGGGGTGCCGTGACCGTAGCCATCGCCGACATCGCGCCCGGCTTCCGCGCCGCACTCGAGCGCCACGCCGACCGGCTGGACCTGGATGTCATCGACCGGGCCCTCCGCTTCAGCGCGTCGGCGCACCGGGGCCAGAAGCGGATGTCGGGCGACGACTTCGTGTCGCACTCGATCGCGGTGGCGCAGATCCTGGTGGACCAGCTCCTCGACACCACCTCGATCGCGGCGGCGCTCCTGCACGACGTGGTCGAGGACTCCGAGGTCCGGCTCGACGACATCGGCCGGGAATTCGGTCCCGAGGTCGCGGGCCTGGTCGACGGGCTCACCAAGATCTCGCACCTCACCTTCCGCTCCAGCACCGAAGCCCAGGTCGAGAACTACCGGAAGCTCCTGCTCTCGGTGGCCAAGGACGCCCGGGTCATCATCATCAAGCTGGCCGACCGGCTGCACAACATGCGCACCCTCGAGCACCTCACGCCCGAGAAGCGCGAACGCATCGCCACCGAGACGCGCGAGATCTACGCGCCCCTGGCGCACCGCTTCGGCATGGCGGGCGTCAAGGCGGAGCTCGAGGACCTGGCCTTCAAGTTCCTCGAGCCGGCCGACTACCAGGTGTTGAGCGAGCAGGTGGCCGCCAAGCGCACCGCCCGCGAGGCGACCATCCTCAAGCTCCGCACGCCGCTCGAGTTCGAGCTGACCAAGGCGGGGATCGGCTGGTTCGAGGTGACCGGGCGGCCCAAGCATCTCTGGTCGATCTACCGGAAGATGCGCACCCGCGACAAGCCGTTCGATGAGATCTACGACCTGATGGCGGTCCGGGTGATGGTCAAGACCGTGGCCGACTGCTACCACGTGCTCGGCATCATCCACCACGTCTGGACCCCGATCCAGGAGCGGATCAAGGACTACATCGCGAGTCCCAAGTCGAACGGCTACCAGTCGCTCCACACCACCATCTTCGGCCCGGGCGGCCAGCTCTTCGAAGTGCAGATCCGCACCCAGGAGATGCACCGCACCGCGGAGTACGGCATCGCGGCCCACTGGCTGTACAAGGACAAGGACGGCGAGAAGCCCGACGAGCTCGACCGCCAGCTCGGCTGGTTCCGCCAGCTGCTGGAGCTGCAGCAGGACGCCGCCAGCCCGGAGGAGTTCCTCGAGTTCCTGAAGATCGACCTCTACCAGGACGAGATCTTCGTCTTCACTCCCCAGGGCGACGTGAAGCGGCTCCCCAAGGGCGCCACCGCGATCGATTTCGCGTTCCACGTCCATACCGAGGTGGGGCTCCGCTGCCAGGGCTCGCGGGTCAACGGCCGGATCGCGCCGCTCCACCGCGCGCTCAAGAACGGCGACACGATCGAGATCCTCACCGGCCCCAGCGCCCGCCCGTCGCGCGACTGGCTCAACCACGTCCACACCGCCCGCGCCCGCCACAAGATCAAGCAGTGGATCAACCACGAGGAGGAGCGGGTCCAGGAGACGATGGGCCGCGAGCTCCTCGGGCGCGAGGTGAAGCGCCGTCACCTCGATCCCCCGGACGACGCCCGGATGGCGCGGGCCGCCGAGGCGCTCTCGGTCAACGGGGCCGCGGGGCTCGCCGTCGCGTTCGGCCGGGGCGACGTCGCCATCGGCGCCGTGATCAAGGCGCTCTACCCCGACCTCCCCGATGACGAGCTGGTGGAGCCCAAGCCGACGGTATTCGGCCGGGTCATCGACCGCTTCCGGCAGCGGAAGGGGATCAAGATCCAGGGCGCCGACGGGCTCCTGGTCCGCTACGCCCAGTGCTGCCAGCCGCTCCCGGGCGACGACGTGGTCGGGTACGTCACCCAGGGCCGCGGGATCTCGATCCACCGCGCCGACTGTCCCAACCTGCTCACGCTCCCGGTCGACGGCCGGCGGGTGGACATCGACTGGCAGGAGGTGGAGGGGGAGAGCTTCGCCGTGCGCCTCGCCGTCAGCGGCGACGACCGCCGCGGCCTCTACGCCGACCTGATGAGCGCCGTGAGCTCCACCGGCACCAACATCAAGGGCGCCGAGATCCAGTCGAAGGACGGCACGATGTACGGCACCGTGCTGGTGGAGGTCGATTCGCTCCCGCACCTGGCCAAGGTCCTCAAGGCGATGCGGCGGGTGAAGGGCGTGGCCGAGGTCGAGCGGCGCGAGGCAG
>DATIEF010000025.1:0-3722 GCA_035455865.1 Gemmatimonadales bacterium
GAACCCGCCGTGGCGCGCGTCGTAATGCCGGGCCAGTTCCGACTCGGCTTGGTCGAGGAGCGCCACCGTCGGGTCGACCGGCTCCGGTCCGTCGTGCGGGTGGGCGAGGGTCCGCCGGATCGCGAGCGCCTGGGCGGCGACGCGGTCCTTTTCCTCCCGGTGGATCCGCGCCACCTCGCTCAGCACCGTCCGGAACCCGGGCCGGCCGTGGTGGCCTTCCGGCGGGAAGTAGGTGCCGCCGTAGAAGACCTCGCCGTCGGCGCTCAGGAATGCGGTGAGCGGCCACCCTCCCTGGCCGGTGAGCGCCTGGACGGCGCGCTGGTACCGCGCATCGACGTCGGGGCGCTCGTCGCGGTCGACCTTGACGCAGACGAATTCGGCGTTGAGGAGCTCCGCGAGCGCCGGATCCTCATAACTCTCGCCGTCCATCACGTGGCACCAGTGGCACCAGACGGCGCCGATGTCGAGCAGGATCGGGCGACCACTGTGGCGCGCGGCGGCGAACGCCTCGGGTCCCCACGGGTACCAGTGGACCGGCTGGTGTGCGGCGGACGCGAGGTAGGGGGAGCGTGAGGAGGAGAGGTGGTTCATTCTGGACACGGGAGACGAGAGACGGGTCGCGGGTGGGACGCGGGTCCGGGGTGGCGGGCAGCATCGACTCGATCCCCTTCACGCGATCCCCACTCGTCTCCCGCCTCCCGCCGCACGTCCCTCACTTGACCCCCGTGACCATAAGCGCCTCCCGCGGCCAGTAGACACCGCCCTCGGGGCGGCGGAAGCGGTCGAAGAAGTCGATCATCTCCCGGTCCATCCGCTCCTGGGCGCTCCGGTCGAGCGCCGCATACGACACCGCCACCCGGCCGGTGGAGGTGCGGAGCACTTCCCAGACCGCGGCAGGCGTGGGCCCCTCGTAGGGGACCGTGATGGTCGAGAGTTCGAGATAGCCGAACCACTCGCCGAACCACTTCCGGGCGGTGGCGTGCTCGCCCCAGGCGTAGGGGTCGTGCGCGGTCTGGGGCCGGGGGATGTGGCGGTACACGCGATCATAGTAGGCGTTGGTGGTATCGCCGCGGAGCCAGGCGAGGAGCCCGGCGCGCCCTCCCGGCACCAGGGCGCGGTGAAGTTCACCTATCGCGCGCCGGGGGTCGGGGGCAAAGATCGCGCCGAAGCTCGAGGCGCCGACGTCGAACGCCGCGTCCGGCACGGGGAGCGCGGTCGCATCGCCGAGGAAGAACTCCGCGCCCCGGCCGATGGTCGCCGCCTGCGCGAGCGCCACCATCTCGGTCGCGAAGTCGACGCCGGTGACGTGTGTCGCCCCCTGCCTGAGCGCTGCGAGCGAGAGCGTCCCCGGTCCGCAGGCGATGTCGAGCACCCGATCGCCGGGTCCGACGTGGAGCGCCGTGCACAATGCGGCCGCCGCGGGGGTGAACCCCGGGAGGATGTTGCGCTGGTACGCGCGGGCGACCTGGGACCAGGCGAGGGCGGGGGAGGTCAAGGGAGAAGTCAGAAGTGAGAAGTAAGAAGTGAAAAGTGAAAAGGGAAAAGGGAAAAGGGAAAAGGGAAAAGAGAACAGGGAAAAGGGAACAGGAAACAGGGGACGGGCCGGCGAACGGTGGAACGTGAACGGGAAGTTAGGGGCTCGCGGGGGTCGGCGTCAGCGGGGGACCTGGGCCGAGGGGCAGATGGCGGCGAGGACGCACTCGCCGCACCGCGGGCGCCGGGCGATGCAGACGGCGCGTCCGTGGGAGATGAGCAGATGCGAGAGCAGCGCCCACTGCGCGCGGGGGAAGAGCTCCATCAGGTCCCGTTCGACCTTGACCGGGTCGGTGTGGCGCGTGAGGCCGAGGAGGCGGGCGAGGCGCCCGACGTGGGTGTCCACCACGACGCCCTCGTTGACGGCGAAGGCGTTGCCGAGCACCACGTTGGCGGTCTTGCGGCCGACGCCGGGAAGGGCGTGGAGTTCCGCCATCGTCTGCGGGACCTTCCCGTCGTACTCCGCCACCAGCGCCCGGGCCATGGCGATCAGGTTCTTCGCCTTGTTGCGGAAGAAGCCGGTCGACCGGATGATCCGCTCGACATCCCCCTGGTGCGCCGCGGCGAGCGCCGATGGCGTACGGTAGGCGCGAAAGAGCTCCGGGGTGACCAGGTTGACCCGGACGTCGGTGCACTGCGCCGAGAGGATCGTGGCCGCGAGGAGTTCGTAGGCGTTCCGGTGGTCGAGCGCGCAGTGCGCATCCGGATAGGCACGGTGCAGCAGCGTGAACACCTTCGCCGCGGGCGCCGGGCGGCGCGTCCTCGCCTTCACGCGCCGTGCCGCTTCCGCGCGAAGGCCAGGAACTCCTCCACGCTCCGGGTGTTGAGGATGTCGCCCGCGGTGAGCCACCCCTTCCGAGCGATCCCGACGCCCCATTCCATGTTGCCGATGCCGCCCACATCGTGGGCGTCGGCGCCGATCGAGATGGCGAGGCCCCTGGCCCGCGCCGCGCGGAGCAGGCGCCAGTCGAGGTCGAGGCGGTGGGGGTCGGCGTTGATCTCGATCGCGGCGCCAACGGCGGCCGCCTTCTCGATCAAGGCGTCGAGGTCGACCGCGTATGCCTCCCGGGCCAGGAGGAGCCGGCCGGTCGGGTGGCCCACGATGGTGAGGTGCGGGTCGTCGAGGGCGCGGAGCATCCGGGCCGTCATCTCGTCCCGCCCCATCTGGAAGCGGCTGTGCACCGAGCCGATGACGAAGTCGAGGCGGTCGAGCACGGCGGCGGGATAGTCGAGCGCGCCGTCGGCCAGGATGTCGGCCTCGATCCCCTTGAGCACCCGGATGCCGGGGAGCCGCGCGTTGACCGCGTCGATCTCGTCCGCCTGGCGCTGCAGCGCATCGGGCTTGAGCCCGCCGGCGTAGGCCGCGGCCTGGCTGTGGTCGGTGAGCCCCACGTACGCGTAGCCCGCGGCCTGGCAGGCGCGCGCCAGGTCCTCGATCGGCGTGGTGCCGTCCGACCAGTTCGAGTGGCAGTGGAGGAAGCCGCGGAGGTCGGCGCGGGTCACGAGCGTGGGGAGCGCGCCGTCCCGCGCGGCGGCGACCTCCTCGGCGCCTTCGCGCAGCTCGGGCGGGATCTCGTCGAGCCCGAGCGCGCGATAGAACGTGGCCTCGTCAGGGGTGGGCACGAAGGTGCTGCCGTGCCAGAGCGCGGCGCCATCGAGGGTGTGGCCGGTCGCGCGGGCGTGCGCCTCGAGCGCCGCGATGTGGGCATCGCTCCCGGTGGCGCGGACGAGCACGGCGCCGGCGTTCTTCGGCGTGGTCACGATGACCTGCGCCACCGATCCGGCGCCCTGTCGGAGCGTCACCCGACGTTCGTCGTGCCCGGAGAATTCGACGATGCCGGGAATGGCGGCAAGGCGCCGGAAATAGTCGGCCGGGGGCGTGTCGCCGATGACGACGAAGCTGAGGCCGTTGACCACCTCCATCCGGCGCCGGACGTCTCCCGCGGTGACCACCCGCTCCACGCCCGGGAGCGCCGCGAGCGTGGCCGCGAGCGAGGCGGCCTCGGCGGCGGCGTGGTGGCAGAGCCGGAAGGCGCTCGAGCGTCGGAGGAACTCGATGCTCGCCAGGATGTTGGCGGCGGTCTTGGCCCCGAAGCGCGGCAGTGCGGCCAGCGAGCCGTCGCGTGCCGCGGCCTCGAGCTCCGCGATGGTCTCGATGCGGAGGGTCTCGTGGATCTGGCGGACCTTGG
>DATIEF010000026.1:0-3609 GCA_035455865.1 Gemmatimonadales bacterium
CCATCGTGTTGCTCGTTGGGCTCGCCGTCGCGGGGCGGGGATGGAGCCAGGCGCCGCCGCCACCGCCGGAACAGCTGTACGAGGCGGGGGCCCTCCGCGCGGCCGCGGAAGGATTCCGCGCCCACACCCTGGTGGCCCCCACGGCGCCCGCCAACTGGTACGACCTCGGCGCCGCGGAATACCGGCTCGGCAACGACGGCGACGCGGCGGCGGCCTGGGCCCGGGCGGCCCGGCTCGATCCGCGGAGCATCACGCTCGCGCGGGCCCGGCTCCTGACGCCGCCCCCCGACCCGATGAGCGAACGCTGGCTCCGCCCCTGGCCGGTGACGCCGGAGGAGATCGGGATCCTCGCGCTCGCGCTCTGGACCACGGGGTGGCTCGGGCTCCTCGTCACCCGGTCGGGGCGGGGCCGCTGGTGGATGCTCGTCGGTGCCGGCGCCATCGCCGCGGCGGCGGGGTGGGGGATGGCGCGAAGCGATGCGGCCCCGCTCGGGGTCATCCGCACCGAGGGGCCGGCGCGGGTATCGCCCTACGGATCGGCGCCACCGTCGCGCGCGCTGCCGGTCGGCACCGCGGTGCGTCCCGAGCGCCGCCGGGGCGGATGGCTCCTGGTGCGCGCCGCCACCGGCGAGGAGGGATGGATCCCGGCCGACGCCATCGCGCCGGTGGTGGACTTTCCGGGCGGGAACGGGGAGCTTTGAGGCCGGCACCGACCCCGTTTCCCTGACCTTCGCGCCCATGCCACGTCGCATCGCCATCCTTCCCGGCACCGTCGCCGACCAGATCGCCGCCGGCGAGGTGGTCGAGCGCCCGGCGTCCGTGGTCAAGGAACTGGTGGAGAACGCCATCGACGCCGGCGCCACTCACGTCCGGGTGGAGCTCGAGAACGGCGGGAAGACGCTGGTGCGGGTGAGCGACGACGGCTGGGGGATGGGGCGGGAGGACGCGCTCCTGGCCCTCGACCGCCACGCCACGAGCAAGATCCGGAGCGCCGGCGACCTGGTGGGCGTCGGCTCGTTCGGCTTCCGCGGCGAGGCGCTCCCCGCGATCGCGTCGGTGTCGCGCCTGGCGCTCACCACGGCGGAGCCGGGAGGCGCCGGGACCGAGGTCGCGGTCACCGGTGGGCGCATCGAGCAGGTGAGCGACGTCGCCCGGCAGCCGGGGACCACGGTCGCGGTGCGGGCGCTCTTCTTCAACACCCCGGCGCGCCGGAAATTCCTCCGCTCGGTCTCGAGCGAGTCGCGCGTCTCGTTCGACGCCGTCGCCATCCTGGCGCTGGCGCACCCGGCGGTCGGGTTCGAGCTGGTGGCCGATGAGCGGACACGGCTCGTCCTCCCCGCCGGCCAGCCGCTGGCCGAGCGCCTGGCGGCGGTGTGGGGCGCCGACCTCGCCGGCACCCTCGTGCCGGTGTCGTATGCGGCGGGCGCGGTCCGGGTCGAAGGGTTCATCCAGCGCCCCGGCGATGCGCGGCCCACCGGCCGCCGGACCCAGCTCCTCGTCAACGGCCGCCCCTTCCGCGACAACTTCCTCATCCGCGCCGCCGAGGCGGGCTACCGCTCGGCCATCCACCCCGGCGACCGGCCGTCGGTGTTCCTGCACCTCACCGTGCCGGTGGCGGACGTGGACGTCAACGTCCATCCCGCCAAGCTCGAGGTCCGGTTCCTCAATCGCGTGGCGGTCGAACGCGCGGTGGAGGAAGGGGTGCGACACGCCCTGGGCGAGCTGATCGCCGCGGTGCCGGTGGGCGAGTGGCGGCCGATCCCGGCGCCGCTCCGCCCGTCGGGGAGCGGGGAGGTGTGGGGCGGCACGGCGGAGCTCCCGGTGCCGGCGGCGCCGGACGTGGAGGAGCCGATGACGCTCCTGCCCGACAGCGGGCCCGCCGCGCGGGACGATGCGCCGTTCGGCGGAGCGCTGGTCCAGTTCTTCGACACCTATATCGCGTACGAAGCGCCCGATGGCATCGTCATCGTCGACCAGCACTCCGCCCACGAGCGGGTGCTCTATGAGCAGGTCATGGCCGACCTGACGCGCGGCGGAGTCGCGGCGCAGCGGCTGCTCCTGCCGTTCACCGTGGACCTGACCGACGAGGAGCTCGACGTCGTCGAGACCCATCGTGACGCGCTGGCGCAGGTGGGGTTCGAGGTGGAGGGCTTCGGCGGGCGCACGGTCGCGGTGCACGGCGTGCCCGCGCCGCATCGCCGGTTCGACGCGATGGCCTGCTTCCGCGAGGTCGTGGCCGACCTGGCGCGGGGCCGGTTCGGCGGGTGGGCCAACCGGCTGGAGCGGTTCGTGGCCACCTACGCCTGCCGCGCGGCGGTCAAGGCGGGACAGCGGCTCGACGAACGGGAGATGCGCGAGCTCCTGGCCCGCCTGATGGCCACCACGCTGCCGCCCCACGACGTGCACGGGCGTTCGACCATCGTGCAACTCCCCCGCGAGGAGCTGGAGCGCCGGTTTGGCCGCCGCTAAGCTCCGCGTCCCGGTCCTCGTCGGCCCCACCGCCGTCGGCAAGACCGCGACGGCGCTGGCGCTCGCCGAACACTGGCCGCTGGAGATCGTCTCGGCCGATTCCCGCCAGGTGTACCGGCGGCTCGACATCGGCACCGCCAAGCCCACCCGGAAGGAGCGGGCGCGGGTGCCGCACCACGGGCTCGACCTGGTCGATCCGGGGCACCGCTACAGCGCCGGCCGGTTCGCCCGCGACGCCACCGGGTGGATCGCCGACATCGCGGCGCGGGGCAAGCTGCCGGTGGTGGTGGGGGGGACGGGATTCTACGTCCGGGCGCTCGCCGAGGGGCTCTTCCAGGAGCCGCCGCTCGACCCGGAGCGCCGCCGCGCGCTCGAGGCGTGGCTCTCGGGGCACGATGCGCTGGAGCTGGTGCGGTGGGCCGCGCGGCTCGATCCCGGGTTCAAGGGTGGCGGGCGCCAGCGGGCCACCCGGACCATCGAGGTGGCGCTCCTCACCGGGCGGCCCCTCACCTACTGGCAGGGGGCCGCCAGGCAGCACGGGCTCATCGAGCCGTGGTACGTGGTGCTCACCGCGCCGCGCCCGGTGCTGCACCAGCGGATCGCCGCGCGGGCGGAGGAGATGGTGCGCAGGGGGCTGGTGGAGGAGGTCGCCTCGGTGCTCGCCGACGGCGCGCCCGCCCACGGTGCCGGGCTCGATGGAGTGGGGCTCCGCGAGGCGGTGGAATACCTCCACGGCGAGCGTTCCCGGGAGTCGGTGGCGGGCGCCATCACCATCGCCACCCGCCAGTACGCCAAGCGGCAGGAGACCTGGTTCCGCCACCAGCTTCCCGGGCCGGTGCTGGCGCTCGACAGCGTCCGCCCGCCGGACGAGTTGGCGTCGGCCATCGCAGGGGCGTGGGCCGAGGCCCGCGGTCTCGGCGTCCCGTAGCGGCGCTGGACCGCGCCACCCCTTCCGCCCGCGACCCTCGACCCGCGACCCATTACGTTTCCTTGATGCGCATCGGCATCACCTGTTATCCCACCTACGGCGGCTCCGGGGCCCTGGCCACCGAGCTCGGCATCGAGCTCGCCCGGCGGGGGCACGAGGTGCATTTCATCACCGAGGCGGCGCCCTTCCGCCTGCGCGGGTTCCACGAGCGG
>DATIEF010000027.1:0-3858 GCA_035455865.1 Gemmatimonadales bacterium
CCGGTTTCGAGTCGATCATCGAGGGCGCCCGCCAGATCCTCCTCGGCGAGAGCCGGGTGGTGCTGGCGGGGGGCACGGAGTCGATGAGCCAGGCGCCACACGTGTTGCGCGGGGCCCGCTGGGGATATCGCCTGGGCCCGACCCCGCCGCTCGAGGACTCCCTCTGGGAGGCGCTCCGCGACACCGAGTGCGACAGGTCGATGGCGGAGACCGCCGAGACGCTGGCGGAGAAGTACGGGATCACCCGCGCCGCTGTCGACGCGTACGCGCTCCGGAGCCAGCAGGCGGCGGACGCGGCGTGGAAGGCGGATGCCTTCGCCGACGAGGTGGTGCCGGTGACGATCCGCGACCGGAAGACGAAGCAGGACGTCGCCTGGGCGCTCGATGAGCACCGCCGGCCCGACACCACGCTCGACGGGCTTGGGAAGCTGCCGCCGTACTTCCGGAAGGACGGGGTGGTGACGGCGGGGAATGCCTCGGGGATCGTCGATGGCGCGGCGGCGGTGGTGATCGCCGACGAGGCCGTCGCCCGGGAGGCGGGGCTCAAGCCCCTTGGCCGGCTGGTGGCGTGGGGGATCGCGGGAGTGGATCCCGCAGTGATGGGGATCGGCCCCGCCCCCGCCGCGCGCAAGGCGCTCGAGCGCGCCGGAATGAAACTGGGCCAGATGGATCTCGTCGAGGTGAACGAGGCCTTCGCCGCCCAGTACCTGGCGGTCGAAAAGGAGCTCGGGCTCGACCGCGCCCGCACCAACACCGAGGGGGGCGCCGTGGCGCTGGGTCACCCGCTCGGCGCCACCGGCACCCGGATCACGCTGCACCTGCTCCACGCGCTCCGCCGGACCGGCAAGCGGTTCGGCCTGGGGAGCGCGTGCATCGGCGGCGGCCAGGGCGCCGCTGTCATCGTCGAAGCCTTCCCCCGTTAAGGAGCCGTCATGGCCATCCTGCCGATCGCCCTCTTTGTCGCGGTGCTCTATCTCTTCGGCAGCCTCCGCGTGCTGAACGAGTACGAGCGCGGCGTCGTCTTCACGCTCGGCCGCTTCACCGGGGTCAAGGGGCCGGGGCTCTGCGTGGTGCCGGTGCTCTTTGCCACGATGCGGAAGATCTCGCTCCGCACGATGGCGCTCGACATCCCGCCGCAGGACGTCATCACCCGCGACAACGTGTCGATCAAGGTCAACGCCGTGATGTACGTGACCGTGGCCGACCCCGAGAAGGCCATCATCGGGATCGAGAACTACCTCTACGCCACGAGCCAGCTGGCGCAGACCACGCTCCGCTCGGTGCTGGGTGAGGTGGAACTCGACGAGGTGCTGTCCGACCGCGAGAAGATCAACGGCATCCTCAAGAACATCATCGACACCCGGACCGAGGCGTGGGGGATCGCGGTCTCCGCGGTCGAGGTGAAGGATGTGGACCTTCCGCCGGAGATGAAGCGCGCCATGGCCCGTCAGGCGGAGGCGGAGCGGGAGCGGCGGGCGAAGGTGATCGCCGCGCAGGGCGAGCTGCAGGCGAGCCAGACCCTGGCCGAGGCGGCGCACACGATGGCGCAGGAGCCGCTCACGATGCAGCTGCGCTACCTGCAGACCGTCACCGAGATCGCGAGCGAGAACAACTCGACCACGATCTTCCCGCTGCCGATGGAACTCCTCCGGCCGTTCATGAACCCCTCGGCGGCGGCTCAGTGGCCGACGGCGCCCGCGGTCCCGACGCTCCCGGCGCCGGCCCCCGGGACCGACCCGACCTTCCCCCGGGTCGAACTGGCCAAGGCACCGGCGGCCAAGCAGCCGTGACCGACCAGGCGCCGCCCCAGTTCGACCGCGACCAGCTCGAACGGATCATCCGCCGGGCGGCGCTGCTGCAGACCGGCGAGCACGACGTCGGCGACGCCCTGTCCCGCGAGGACGTCCTCAAGCTCGGCCGCGAGGTCGGGATCCCCACCCGCTACCTCGAGCAGGCGATGATCGAGGAGCGGGTCCGCACCACCGAAGGCGCCCTCGGCGGCGCCTGGGACAAGCTGGTCGGCCCCGCCACGGTCAAGGCGATGCGCGTGGTGCGCGGGACGCCGGAACAGGCGCAGCGCACGCTCATCGCGTGGCTCGACGAGCACGAGCTCCTGGCGGTGGCGCGGGAACAGCCGGGCCGCGTGCTCTGGGAGCCGGTGGGCGGCTTCCACGCCGCGATGCGCCGAGCCGGCGCCGTGATGGGCGGGGTGGCGCGCCCCTTCATGCTGGCCCGGTGCCGCCAGGTGTCGGCGACGGTCACCCCGCTCGAGGACGGCTACTGCCACGTCACCATCGAGGCCGACATCGGGAAGGCGCGGGCGGGGATGATCGGCGGCGCCGCGGCGCTGGTGACCGTGGGCGCCATGGCGGCCGGGATCCTCTCGATACTCCACGCCTTCCTGCCGCTGGCGCTGGTGCCGCTGCCGTTCGGCCTGGTGGGGGGGTGGGCGGTGCTGCGCGGATACCCGCCGGTCGTGGCACGGACCCAGCTGGGCCTCGACCGCGCGCTCGATGCGCTGGAACAGGGCGCGGCGCCCCCGCCGGCGCTTCCGACCGGCCGCCCCGGGCTCCTCGATGCGGTGCTGGGCGAGGTGAGGAAGGCGATCAAGTGAGTCGTGAGAGGTGAGCGGTGAGAGGTGAGCGGTGAGACGTGAGAGGTGAGAGGTAAGAGGTAGAAGCAGGACGGTCGACCGTCGACCCACGACTCACGACTCACGACCCAAGACCCGAGACCCGAGACCCGTGACTCACGACCCACGACACGCCGCCCTCCCATTCTCCCACGTCGCAGTGATCGGTGCCGGCCAGATGGGCGCCGGGATCGCGCAGGTGTGCGCGACGGCGGGGTGCCACGTCACCGTGCGCGACGTCGATGCCGAGCAGGCGGCCAAGGGGAAGCGGGCCATCGAGGCGTCGACCGCCAAGCTGGTCGAGAAGGGGAAGCTGACGGCCGGCGACCGTGACGCAGCGCTCGCGCGCATCTCCTTTACCGACGCGCTCGGCGCCGCCGCACAGGCCGACCTCGTGATCGAGGCCATCGTCGAGGACCTCGAGGCCAAGCGCGCCCTCTGGCGTGAGCTCGACGAGCTCGCCCCGCCGAGTTCGGTCTTTGCGACCAACACGTCGAGCCTCAAGGTCGCCGACCAGGCGGAGGTCACCGACCGCCCCGACCGGTTCCTCGGCCTCCACTTCTTCAATCCCGTGCCGCTGATGGGGCTGGTGGAAGTGGTCCGCACCGCGGCCACCGACCCCGGCATCGTCGCCAGCGCCACCGATTTCGTCCGCACACTCGGCAAGGAGCCGGTCCTGGCGCGGGACACCACCGGCTTCATCGTCAACGTGCTGCTCATTCCCTACCTGCTCGACGCGATCCGGCTCCTCGAGCGCGGCGGGGGCACCGTCGCCGACATCGACACCGCCATGAAGCTCGGCGCCGGCTACCCGATGGGCCCGTTCACGTTGCTCGACACCGTGGGGCTCGACACCGTGCTCCGCACCACCCGCGCGCTGTTCGCCGAGTTCAGGGAGCCGCGCCTCCAGGCCCCGGCGATGCTCGAGCGCCTGGTGAGCTCGGGGCGACTGGGTCGGAAGAGCGGCAAGGGGTTCTACGATTGGTCGGTGGTGCCGGCGGTGGCGGTCGAAAGTGAGAAGTGAAAAGTGAGAAGTGAAAAGTGAAGAAGATCCGAGTGGGAGCTGCGCTGCTGACCGCCGCGTGGCTGGCCGCATGCAACCCCAACACCACCCGCCCCGCGGTCACGCCATCGCCGGGGTCGCTCACGCTCATCGTGCCGCTGGAGCGGGGGGAGGCGATCGCCCTCCTGGCCCAGCGCCTCCGGGACGACAGCATCCCGGTGGC
>DATIEF010000028.1:0-5615 GCA_035455865.1 Gemmatimonadales bacterium
GGTGTAGATGACGCCGCGCTGGCCGTTCTGCTGGACATCGGCCGCGGCGGCGGCGTCGAGGTTCCGGGGGACGCCGGGGGCGGTGCGGGTCAGGTCGCCGCTCACCTGGGTCCAGGTGCGGGCGCCATCGGTGGACCGGAAGAGGAACTGCGCCGCGAAGTAGAGCGCGTGCGGATCGGCGGGCGAGAAGACGAGCGGCTGGGTCCAGTCGCGGCGGAGCGGCGTCTTGTCCGCCGCCACGGGCGAGGAGGTGCCGGGGATCTCGCGGTTGAGCGCCAGGTCGAACCGGGTGCCCGACTCGCCGTAGATGATGCCGGGGTGCAGGGGATCGCCCGCGGTGGCGCCGCTCTCGCCACCTGCGCCGATCGGCTCCCAGTCGCGCATCGAGATCGTGGCGAACTTGCCGCGGGACGAGACCGCCACCGCGCCGGAGTCCTGCTGCGCCCCCGTGACCCAGTACGGGAAGCGGTAGTCCACCGACACGTGGTAGATCTGCGCGGTGGGCTGGTTGAGCCACGAGGTCCAGGTCACCTGGCGCGGGTCGTCGGCCTTGGCGTTCCGCGTGATGACCGTCCCCTGGTCGCTCGCGACGATGAGCGTGTTCGGGTCGTCGGGGGAGACCCACGGCTGGTGGTAGTCGTCACCTCCCGGCGAGCCGCGGAGCGGCACCCACGTGTGCCCGCCGTCCGTGGAGCGCGACACCGACACGTTGGAGACGTAGACCGCCTCCGCATCGGTCGGGTCGACCGTGACGTGCTCGAAGTACCAGCCGCGCCCCCAGAGCGCCTGGTCGGCGGAGAGCCGGGTCCAGGTGGCGCCGCCGTCGTCGGAGCGGAAGAACCCGCCCTGGCGCGGCGTCGTATCGCGGCCGAATCCGCTGGGGTCAGGCGGCGGCGCGACCGCACCGGGCTCGGGCACGAGGCAGTCCACCACCGCGTACACCCGCTTGGAGTCGCTCGGCGCCACCGCGATGCCGGTGCGCCCGATCCCCTCGGCGGGCAGGCCGTTGGTGAGCTGGATCCAGGTGTCGCCGCCGTCGGTGGACTTGAAGATCCCGCCCCCCGGGCCGTTGGTCGGGGGATAGGTGAACCACGGCGGCCGGCGGGTGTTCCAGAGCCCGGCGTACACGACGCGCGGGTCGTTCGGGTCGATGACGACCTCGATGGCGCCGACGTTCTCATTCCGGTAGAGGACCTTGTCCCAGCTCTTGCCGCCGTCCTTCGAGCGGAAGATCCCGCGCTCCTTCGACGGCCCGTAGTAGTGGCCCAGCGCCGCCACGAAGACCACGTTCGGGTCCTTCGGGTGCACGGCGATCTTGCCGATGTGCTGGGTGTCGTCGAGGCCGATGTGGGTCCAGGTGCGTCCCGCGTCGGCCGACTTGTACATCCCGTTGCCGTAGCCCACCGAGTCGCGCAGGGTGGACTCGCCGCTCCCCACGTACACCACGTCGGGAGCGGAGGGGGCCACCGCGAGGGCCCCTATCGAGGCGACCGGCTGCCCGTCGAAGACCGGGCGCCAGGTGCGGCCGCCGTCGATGGTCTTCCAGACACCGCCGTTCACGTGACCGAAGTAGAACTCCTCGGGGCGGCCGGGGACGCCGCTCACCGCGTCGGTGCGGCCGCCGCGGAAGGGGCCGAGCATCCGCCAGGTGAGGCCGCCGAAGAGCGCGCGGTCGACCGGGCCCGAGGTGCCGCTGGCAAGGGCCGCAGCGGGCGAGTGGTCGAGCGCAGAGAGCCACGCCGGCCGGAGCCCGGGGGTGACGAGCAGGGCGCCGCTCACACCGCCGGCCTGCACGATGAAGCTGCGGCGGGACAGGGGCGCAGGACGATCGGGCGCTTGGGACACGCGGGGCTCCTGATGGTGGGTCCAGCGGGGGAGGGGGGTGAACAGTGAACAGTGAACAGTGAACAGTGAACGGTGAACGGTGAACGGTGAACGGTGAACAGCTGAGGGACGGCGACCGATCCTATTAGTTTCAACACGGCTCGATCACTACCGGAGAGGCTGGTCAGCGCGAGCGGATAACGGATAGCGGATAACGGATAACGGATAGCGGATCGCGCATCGCTGATAGCTTATAGCATACACCCCCATGCAACCGACGCCCAGCACCCCTGCCCTCTGCCTCATCCGAGTCCCCCGGACGTACACCCGGCGGCTCTGGTGGGTGCTGGCGCTGACGCTGGTCATCTGCGGCGCCGAGATCGCGGGCGCGGTGATCAGCGGGTCGCTGGCGCTGCTGGCCGATGCGGGCCACATGCTGGCCGACGTGGCGGCGATCGGGCTCTCGCTCTTCACCGCGTGGATCGCCGAGCGGCCCGCCGACGCGACGCGCACGTACGGGTACCTCCGCTGGGAGATCCTCGGCGCGTTCATCAACGGGGCGGCGCTCTTCGTGATCGCGGGCTGGGTCATCGTCGAGGCGGTCGGCCGGCTGCACGCGCCGCCCCCGGTGCAGGGTAACGTCCTCTTCGGCGTGGCGCTCCTCGGCCTCGCGGCCAACTTGGGCTCGCTCTTCACGCTCCACGGCGGCCACACCGAGAACCTCAACGTCCGCGCCGCCTACCTGCATGTCCTGGGCGACGCGCTCGGTTCCATCGGCGCGCTCCTGGCCGGGGTCATCATCCTCACCAGCGGGTGGACGCTGGTCGACCCGATCGTGTCGGTGGGGATCGCGCTCCTGGTGCTGGTGGGGGCCTGGCGGCTGGTGCGGGAGAGCGTCGACATCCTCCTCGAGGGGACGCCGTCGCACATCTCGCTCGCCGACGTCGAGGGGCGGATGCGCGCACTCCCCGGCGTCACCGCCGTGCACGACCTGCACGTCTGGACCGTCACCAGCGGGCTGGTGGCGATGAGCGGCCACGCCGTCGTCCCCGACCTGGCGGGGCACCCCGAGGCGCTCGCCGGGATCCAGCGGGCCATGGCGGCGCTCGGTATCGGGCACGTCACCATCCAGCTCGAGACCGGCGGGGCCTGCAACGACGCGGAGGTGGCCAGCCCGGCCGCCGGGCACGCCCACGGCCATCATCATTCCCACGCCGGGCACCACCACCACTAGGCCTGGTTCCAGGCGGGTGACCCCGGGCCTCCGGCTGTCTTGCGGCGGCCCGGTGACGCGTCTATATATGCCGCGCGGTACCCCCGGAAGGCCCACGGTCGTGGCGCCTGTGGCCCGGGGACGGCAGGCTTTCGACGGGATGTACTGTGGACATTCGCAACATCGCCATCATCGCGCACGTCGACCACGGCAAGACCACGCTGGTGGACCAGATGCTCCGCCAGGCGGGGGCTTTCCGGGCCAACCAGCACGTCGAGGAGCGGGTGATGGACTCCAACCCGCTCGAGCGTGAGCGGGGCATCACGATCCTGGCCAAGAACACGGCGGTGCACTGGGGCGGGACCAAGATCAACATCGTGGACACCCCCGGGCACGCCGACTTCGGGGGCGAGGTCGAGCGGATCCTGCGGATGGTGGACGGCGTCCTCATCCTGGTCGACGCGGCGGAAGGGCCGATGCCGCAGACCCGCTTCGTGACGCGGAAGGCGCTGGCCCTGGGCCTCCGCCCCATCGTGGCCATCAACAAGATCGACCGGCAGGACGCCGAACCGTTCCGGGTGCACGACGAAGTGCTGGGCTTGTTCATCGACCTTGAAGCGAGCCCCGAGCAGCTCGACGCCCCATTCCTTTATACCAGCAGCCGGGCGGGCACCGCCACGCCGGAGATGGAGCACCCCGGCACCGACCTGAAGCCGCTCTTCCAGGCCATCCTCGACCACGTGCCGCCGCCGTCGGGCGATCCGGACGGCCCCTTCCAGATGCTCATCTCGACGCTCGACTTCTCGAGCTTCCTGGGGCGGATGGCCATCGGCCGGATCGAGCGGGGGCGCCTCAAGGTGGGCGATGCGGTGACGCTGCTGCCGATCGGGCAGCCGGGGATGGTGACCGACGAGAAGGTGCAGACCGGGCGGATCACCAAGCTCTATACCTTCGACGGGCTCAACAAGGTCGAGGTGGACGAGGCCGCCGCCGGCGACATCGTGGTGCTCTCGGGGCTCGAGGGGATCGAGATCGGCCTGACCCTGACCTCGCCCGAGCACCCGGAGCGGCTCCTCGGCATCGCGGTGGAAGAGCCGACCATCTCGGTCGACGTGATCGTCAACAATTCCCCGTTCGCCGGGCGGGAGGGGAAGTACGTCACCAGCCGCCAGGTGCGCGACCGGCTCTTCAAGGAGCTGGAGCGGAACGTGGCGCTCCGGGTGGAGGAGACCGACAGTCCCGACACCCACTCGGTGTCGGGGCGCGGCGAGCTCCACCTCGGCATCCTGATGGAGACGATGCGGCGCGAGGGGTACGAGTTCCAGGTGTCGCGGCCGAGGGTCATCACCAAGGTGGGGCCCGACGGGGAGCGGCTGGAGCCGTATGAGGAGCTGATGATCGACGTGCCCGAGGCGTACATGGGCGCGGTGATGGAGAAGCTCGGGCCGCGGCGCTCGGAGATGATCGAGATGCGGAACCCGGGGCAGGGGATGGTGCGGATGAACTTCAAGATCCCCGCGCGCGGGCTCTTCGGGTACCGGTCGGAGTTCCTGACCGACACCCGTGGCACCGGGATCATGCACCACCGGTTCCTGGAATACGGGCCGTGGGCGGGGCCGCTGGCGGGGCGGAAGCGCGGCGTGCTGGTGGCGGACCGGGAGGGGAGCGTCGTCGCCTTTGCGCTCGGCAACCTGCAGGAGCGGGCCCAGATGTTCGTGGCCCCGGGCGACCACGTGTACGAGGGGATGATCGCGGGGGAGAACTCCCGTCCCGGCGACATGGACGTCAATGTGACGAAGGAGAAGAAGCTTTCCAACATGCGGACCACCGCGTCCGACGACATGGTGATCCTCGAGCCGCCGCGGCAGATCACGCTGGAATACGCGCTCGAGTACATCGAGGAGGACGAGCTGATCGAGATCACCCCGAAGACCATCCGGCTCCGCAAGCGGCTGCTCGCCGCCAACGACCGGAAGAAGGCGGCCCGGGCGGCGGCCCGGGTGGAGAACGCATCCTGACGGCGGGCGCACCGCCGATGCACCGTTGACGCTACGACCGAGCCATTGGCTGGAGGTTCTATGCTGGTCCTGGAGGAGGAGGAGTCGCTGGAGGTCTTCGAGATGCGCCGGCGTCCCCTCGACGACGACGGGAACGACTTCGAGGACGACGGCTTCGCCTTTGACGACGACGAGGACGAGGACGATGAGGACCTCGACGATGAGGACCTCGACGACGAGGACGACGACGACGAGGACCTCGACGAGGACGAGGTCGACCTCGAGGAGGCGGACGAGGAGGAAGGCCCGCCCCGCCGGGGCCGTCGCAGCGGCGGCGACTTCGAGTGAGCGGATCGGGGGCGGGCGGCTTGAAATGCCAGTCGCCCCCGGCTATCCTCCCCGCCCCGTCCGGGGATGTCGTCCCGGGCAGCAGGGCCTGTAGCTCAGGTGGTTAGAGCGCACGCCTGATAAGCGTGAGGTCGGAAGTTCAACTCTTCCCAGGCCCATCGAAGAAGTGAGAAGGAGAAGGAGAAGGAGAAGGAAGAGCAGAAGGCCTCCATTTGCGACTGCGAGTGGGGGCC
>DATIEF010000029.1:0-5602 GCA_035455865.1 Gemmatimonadales bacterium
CAGCTGGGCCAGCCGCACGTAGTGGTCCACGGTGCCCTGGATGCGGGCGCGCAGCGCGTCGTCCACGGTCCGGACCACCTTTGCCGGCATGCCGAGGACGAGGGAATGCGGCGGGATCACGGTGCCCTCGGTGACCAGGGCGCCGGCGCCGACCACGCTGCCGGTCGAGAACATCGTGCCGATCGCGGTCTTCGCGTGGTCGCCGAGGAGGGTGCCGAGGAACTGGCGGCCGGTGTCGACCTTGCCACCGGGGAGGTCGAGCCGCACCTCGCCGTAGGTGTTCTTGAGGTTGGAGGTCGTGGTCCCGGCACCCAGGTTGACCCAGTGGCCCAGCACCGAGTGGCCCACGAAGCCGTCGTGCGCCTTGTTGGCGTAGCCCAGGAAGACGCTGGTGCTCACCTCGCCGCGGACCACCGACCGGGGCCCGAGCACCGAATGCCGGATGAACCCGCCCAGCACCCGCGCGCCGGGCCCGATGAAGCATGGGCCCTCGATCCGGGTGCCGCTCCGCACCTCGGCGCCCGCCTCGACCACGATGGGCCCGTGCCGGACATCGAACACCACGCCGGGCTCGATATCCGCGTCGAGCGTCACGAGGTCGCTCGGGTCGCCCAGGATCATCACGTGATCGGGGATCTTCGGATTGTGCTGGGCCACGGCGTCGGTGCAGTCGGCCACCAGGAAGTGCTCGAGCGCGGTCACGATGTCCCAGGCGCCGTGCAGGAGGAGGCCGTCGATCTCCGCGGCGGGGCCGTCGTCGTTCGGCCCGTTCCACCGGGTGCCCGCGGGGACGATCCACGCCACGGTGGCGCCGTCGTGCACCAGGCGCCGGGTGTCCTCGCCCAGCTCGGGCGGGGCCCCGCTCGGTGCGAACCAGCTCGCCGCGATGATCGCGGGGCCGTCCACGGGGCCGGCGGCCTTCACCGGCGGCTCGTCGAACTCGTGGAAGCCGAGGACGTGGTCGCCGATGATCCCGGCCGCCTCGCTCTCGAGCGCGCCCTCCCACCGTTCCCGGATGCGCCAGGCGCCGGCCCGGAGTTCTGAGATCGGGCGCACCCCGGCGAACGGGAGCCACGCAGGGGCGGGGGAGGGGGGCTCGAGGAGGAAGAGAGGTGGCATCGTGGTCGGGGTTGTGAGTTGTCCGCTATCCGCTATCCGCGATCCGCTATCCGCTATCCGCTATCCGCTATCCGCTATCCGCTATCCGCTATCGCTATGAGCCGATCGAAAAGTTTCGACAATTCAGAATGGGCTCGGAGCTGCTGATAGCTAATAGCTATCGGCTGATAGCTACGTCACATCCAGCACGCCCTTCGGCAGGCCGTCGAGCGTCTTCTTGAGTTCGCCGGCGGCGGCGCGGGGGACGACGAGGATCCGGCCGTTGGCGTGGACCACGACCAGATCCTTGATCCCGCGCGCCACGATCGGGTCGCCGTCGCTCCAGACGACGCACCCCTCGGCGTCGTCGAGGTACACGGGCCCGTGGGCCACGTTGGTGTCGGCGCCGGTGCCGCGCACGCGGGGGAGGGCGTCCCAGGTGCCGACATCGTCCCACGGGAAGTTCCCCGGCACCATCGCCACGTGCCGGCTCCGCTCGAGCACGCCCACGTCGATCGAGACCGGCGTCACCCCGGCAAAGAAGCCCACGACGTCCTGCCGGTCGAGGAGCGGGAGCTGGCGCGAGAGTTCGGGGGTGTGGGCCTCGAGCTCCGTGCGGAGCCGCCTGGCGGTCCACGCGAAGAGCCCGCTGTTCCAGAGGGCCCCCTCGGCGATGAGCGTCCGCGCGCCGGCGGCGTCCGGCTTCTCGGTGAAGCGCGCCACCCGCCGGGCGTCGCCGTCGAGCGGCTCGCCGGGAATGATGTACCCGTAGCCGGTCTCCGGGCGGGTGGGCACGATGCCGACGGTCACGAGCACGTCGCGCGCCGCCGCCACCTCGAGCGCGCGGGCCGCCGCCCGCCGGAAGGCGACGGCGTCGCCGATGGCCCAGTCGGCGTGCACCGAGAGCACTCGCGCATCGGGGTCGCGGCGTCCCGCCTCCAGCGTGGCCCACGCGAGCGCCGGCGCGGTCGACGCGGCCCGCGGCTCCACCAGCACGTTGGCCACCGGGAGCCCGAGCGCCTCGCGGAGGGGACCCGCCAGCGCGGCGCCGGTGACGAGCAGGATGTGGTCGCGGGGGACGAGGCCGTCGAGCCGTTCCACCGCCTCGAGGGCGAGCGGGCGCATCGTGGCGAGCGGAAGGAGCTGCTTCGGCCGGGTGGGGGTGCTGAGGGGCCAGAAGCGTGTGCCGGCACCGCCGGCGAGGATGATGGCCCAGTTGGACATGGTGGGGTTCTCGGGGGCGGGCCTTCGGTGACTCGACATTCGCTATCCGTTATCCGCTATCCGACGATCCTGCGCCGATGGAACTCCGGGAACATCGGATAGCGGATAGCGGATCGCGCGTTCACCCCAACTGCTGCAGCGCCGGCCGGTGGGTGCGGAGGTCGTGGAGGAGCTCGCCGATGTTGGAACCCGCGGCGACCAGCACCAGCAGGAGCGACTCGGGGCCGAGGGAGGAGAGCACCGCGAGGCCGCGGTCGAACTCGAGGACGCCGAGGCCCATCTCACCGCGCTCGGCGGTAGCGCCGAGGCGGCGGGCGTTCTGCATGATGCCGGGGATCAGGGCGGCCACGGTCTCGGCGTCGAAGCTCCCGCGCGCCGCGTGGTCGATGGTGAGGCCGTCCCCGCTGACCACGGCCACCGCCTCCACGCCGGGGCGGTCGAGCAGGGCCCGGACGACTTCGCGCAGACCGGCCATCGCGTCTCTCCCAAGGGGGTGGAACGTGGGGCGGAACGTACCGGCCGGAATGGGCGAAGTCAAGCAATCACCACGGGTTGACCCACTTCGGGAGGGGCCTTAACCTTCGCCCCGATGCGATACCTGACACCCCTCGCGCTCGGCCTGGCCGTGGTCGCCGCCGGCTGCAGCGTGACCGACTTCCGCCCGACCGCGAGCATCGCCAACCAGGTCGACACGGTCACCCTCGGCGCGCTCCACGGCAGCGCCCTGACCACGCCCAGCGCCTTCTCGGTGGCCAACAACACCACCGTCCGCACCGACCAGAGCTCCAACTTCGACTTCGCCTACGACCTGGTGAACACCGAGCACCAGCTGATCCCGGTGCAGCTCCTCGGGCTCCTCAACAAGTCGACGACCAACCCCGGCTTCATCAAGACCACGGTGCCGTTCGACTCGATCACGGCGGCGCCGCTCAACGGCTACGATCTCGACTCGGTCCAGGTCGTGGCGCCGGGCGACGTGTACCTGGCGCGGTCGGTCATCCTCTGCAGCACCACCGGCACGGCGAGCTACGGCAAGATCGAGATCCTCTCGGTCAACGATTCCGCCCGCACGCTCACGTTCCGGATCCTTGCCGACGTCAACTGCGGGTACCACGACCTGCAGCCCGGCATCCCGGTCAACTGAGCCCACCGTGATCGACATCAAGCGGCTGCGGCAGGACCCCGCCGGGGTCCGTGCCGCGCTTGGCCGTCGGCAGGATCCCGAGCTCGACCGCCAGGTGGACGAGCTCCTGGCGCTCGACACCCGGCGCCGCGAGCTCCTGACCCGCGTCGAGGCCCTGAAGGCCGAGCGGAACGCCGCCAACGAGGAAGTGGCGCGGCGGAAGAAGGCCAGCGAACCGGCCGACGACCTGCTGGCGCGGCTCAAGGCCTCGGGGGAGGAGGTCAAGGGCCTCGACGCCGAGGTGCGCGCCGTCGACGAGGCGCTCGACGGGCTCCTCCTCCGCGTGCCCAACACGCCGCTCCCCGACGTGCCCGACGGCGACGCGAGCCACAACCGCGTCATCCGCACCTGGGGGAAGGCGCCGGAGTTCCCCTTCGCGCCGAAGGCCCACTGGGACCTGGGCGCGGCCCTCGGGCTTTTCGACCTCCCGCGCGGCGCCAAGATCACGGGCTCCGGGTTCCCGCTCTTCACCGGCCCCGGGAGCCGGCTGGTCCGCGCCCTCCAGAACTTCATGCTCGACCTCCACACTCGGCAGCACGGGTACGTCGAGGTCTCGCCACCGCTCCTCGTCAACCGTGCCACGCTCACCGGCACCGGCCAGCTCCCCAAGTTCGAGGAGGACGTCTACGCCACCCCGGCGGACGACTTCTTCCTGGTGCCCACCGCCGAAGTGCCGGTCACCAACATCCACCGCGACGAGATCCTCGACGGCGCGGCGCTGCCGATCGCCTACACGGCGTACACGCCCTGCTTCCGGCGGGAGGCGGGCGCGCACGGGAAGGACACCCGCGGCCTGATCCGGGTGCACCAGTTCGACAAGGTGGAGCTGGTGCGCTTCGTCCGGCCGGAGGATTCACCGGCCGAGCACGAGAAGATGACCGGCCACGCCGAAGCGGTGCTCCAGGCGCTGGAGCTGCCGTACCGAGTGCTGGCGCTCGCCGCCGGCGACACCGGGTTCTCGAGCGCGAAGACGTACGACCTCGAGGTCTGGGCGCCCGGCGTCGGCACCTGGCTCGAGGTGTCGAGCAGCAGCACCTTCACCGACTTCCAGGCCCGCCGCGCCGCGATCCGCTACCGGGCCGACGCCAGGTCGAAGCCGGAGTTCGTCCACACGCTCAATGCGTCGGGCGTGGCGTTCCCCCGGGCCATCATCGCCCTCCTCGAGACCCACCAGCAGGCCGACGGCTCGGTGATGGTGCCGGCGGCGCTGCGGCCGTACCTGGGCGCGGACCGCCTGGCGCCCCGTGCGTAGGGACCTCCTCAGCCGCTGGGCGCCCACGTCGGTGGTGCTCCTGGTGGCGCTCCTTGCCGGCCTCTCCGCCGGCACCAGCTGGCTCGTCGCCCACCACATGCAGTCCGATGCCCGCGCCATCAGCCAGCTCTATTCCGGCGTTTTCGCGGGCCTCAACGATCCCCGGCCCAGCGCCGAGACCGACGCGCTCCTGAGCCTCGGCAAGATGGTGAGCCAGCAGGGGCTCATCCTGATCGTCACCGACGGCACCGGCCGCGTCACCGCCGCCGCCAACCTCCCGTTCAAGGCCAAGGGACTCGACGATCCCCGGATCCGCGCCCTCGTGGCCCGGCTCGACCGGGACAACCCGCCCGTCACCACCGAGCTGATCGGCGCGGTGCACTTCGGGCCGATCCCGGCGGAGCACCAGCTGGTGCGGCTCGCGGCGCTGCAGGGACTCATCATCCTGGTGATGGTGCTGGTGGCGTGGTTCGCCTACCGGAATGCGATGGCCGCCAACCGCGACCGGCTCTGGGTGGCCATGGCCCGGGAGGCGGCGCACCAGATGGGGACCCCGCTCACGAGCCTGCAGGGGTGGGTGGAGCAGGCGCGCGGCGGCACGCTGGCGCCGTCCGACTTTGCCGACCACCTCGAGGCCGACGCCGAGCGGCTCGACCGCGTGGCCCGCCGCTTCGAGCGGATCGGCCGGCCCGCCGCACGCAATCCCCTCGGCCTCGGCGCCCTCGCCAGCCGCGTCGCCGAATACTTTCGCCCCCGCCTCCCGCGGCGCGCCAACCCGATCGAGATCAAGGTCGAGGCCGCCGGCCCCGGTCCCCACGTCCTGGGCGACCCGATCCTCCTCGAAT